>NZ_LWFH01001739.1:0-816 GCF_001635725.1 Oleiphilus sp. HI0066 | reverse complement strand
ATGCGGCAACGCTATGATTCTCAAACCGTCTGAACAGGTCCCGTTGGCAACCATGCGTTTAATAGAGTTGTTTGTAGAAGCGGGCGCACCTGCAGGTTTGGTTCAAGTGATCCATGGCGACAAGGATCAGGTTAATTATCTCTTAAATCATGAAGACGTTGTCGCGACATCTTTTGTTGGCTCTGTGCCGGTCGCTGCGCACGTGTATCGCACGGCAACCAATCAGTTAAAGCGCGCTCAATGCTTCGCGGGTGCCAAGAATCATATGGTTGTTATGCCTGATGCCGATAAGGCAACTGTAATGAATGCACTAGTGGGCGCTACGGTAGGCGCTGCAGGACAGCGTTGTATGGCGATTAGTGTCATTGTATTTGTCGGCGAAACAATTAAGTGGGCTGACGACTTAGCAGAGCGCTTGAGAAATGTGAATCCAGGTGCGTGGGATGACCCTAATGCTGCGTTTGGTCCGGTGATTACACCGGCAAGCAAACAAAGAATTGAGTCATTGATCGAGTCTGGAATTACGCAAGGAGCGACATGTTTAGTTGATGGGCGAGGCGTCGTTGTTGACGGATATCCAGATGGAAACTGGGTCGGGCCGACGCTCTTTAAAGATGTTTCTACTGATATGGATATATATCAACAAGAAATATTCGGCCCAGTAGTATGTTGTATTAATGTTGATTCTCTGGATGCAGCCTTGGATTTGGTTAACAGCAGTCCTTATGGCAACGGTACGTCTATATTTACTCAGTCTGGGATCAGTGCTCGCCGTTATCAGCACGAGGTTGAAGTTGGTCAAGTGGGTATTAATTT
>NZ_LWFH01001738.1:0-1052 GCF_001635725.1 Oleiphilus sp. HI0066 | reverse complement strand
AACTCTGCAATGGCGACTACTGGACCAAAGGTTTCTTCATTCTCCAGGCGCATTTCTTTACTAAGGTTTGAGACAACTGTTGCTTCGATATAAGGCGCTTTCTGTCGAGCATATCCAAGCAAAAACCTAGCGCCGTTCGCCTCAGCATCAATTAACTGATCTACAATTTTTTGATGTTGATGAGGGTTTACAATGGGGCCAATATTTACACCAGGCTGATTCCACGGACCTGTTTGATATTGACTGGCAACCGCAACAACCTCATGTTCAAATGCTTTAGCAATACTTGCATCAACATAAACCCGCTCCGTAGAGGTGCACATCTGCCCAGCATTTTCGAATGAGCTTGCGACAGCGAACCTAGCAGCAGCTTTAAGATCAGCATTGCGCATAACAATCATTGGATCATTACCACCAAGCTCCATTACAAGCCTTTTCAGATCTAGCGCAGCACCAGCCATTATGTTTCGACCAGCCTCGAGCGACCCGGTAAAAGCGACCATATTTATCTCCGCTTTAACGAGTGCTCTACCCACTTCACCAGCACCATGAACAATTTGTACTAGGTTCTCAGGCAAGCTTTCCTGGAGCGCTTTAACAAACAAGTCCGCTACCAAAGGGGTATGTTCAGAAGGTTTGAGTATCACACTATTACCGGCAACCAATGAGGGGATAATCAAGTTATTAGCCATCGCCAGCGGGTAATTCCAAGGAGAAATTACTGCAACCACTCCTAATGGTTGGTATTGAATCTGGCTTCTTCCTCCTAATGATTCCGGTCTAAATGCATCCAGTGCACTATTGATAAAATATTCCGCGTTATGAAGCACGCCTCTTACCTCAAATCCTGCACGACGAGCATCTTTTCCCATTTCCAAACTAATGAGTTGTGATAACTGCTCCAAATAAGGACTTAACTTTGCATAAGCGCCTGTAACTGCCTCAGCTCTCTCCTTTAAAGTTTTACCTGCCCAACTTCTTTGAGCGGCTCTACTAAGTGATACCTTTTCATGTAGCTCGGTATTCGATGTAATACTGACGTGTCCTATAAC
>NZ_LWFH01001737.1:0-762 GCF_001635725.1 Oleiphilus sp. HI0066 | reverse complement strand
TCTCTGCTCTTTATGAGGGAGAATTCTGGTGACACTAAACCCATCTAAATCTTTTACCTGCCCTTCAATTTTACGCGCCATAAACGTCTCCAAAGGTATTTAAGTGAATTACTCCACGCCAATCGCTCTCAACACACTTTGTTGTGTTTGAGCACCCATTAGCCATTGTTTGGTACCTGCTTTTGGATTAAGCACCAAGGTGGCTGGCAATGCGCCAGGCGTTTCTTCTCCGAACATAGATGCGGGATCATTGAGCAGCATAGGAAGTTGCAGATTAAATTTATCCGCTTCACTTTGTAGTTTGTCGCCACTGAGGCGATCAAAATTGTATGCAAATACAGATAATTGGGGATGATTATCCAGCTCGTTGAGTTCAGGAATTTCTTTCACGCAGGGTTTGCACCAACTTGCCCAGTAATTAATTAGAACAAAATCAGTACCAATGTCTGAATAAGCGAGATCGTTTTGCGCGTGAAGCTGAAACACTTTGTCGACTGAAGAGCTTGCTTGGGAGCAAGCTTGCAGTGCCATTAACGTCATCAATATACCAAGAATTCTTCGCACAATTCGTTCCTTAACCATTCAACTTATTGTTATCATGCACGCCATCAAAATTAGGCATAATTACTCTATTTAATGGCAGTTTAAACATGACAGACATTACGATTTACCACAACCCACGTTGTTCAAAGTCACGCCAAACTCTCGCTCTTATCGAAGAAAAAAGCATTACCCCAACCATTAAGCTTTATCTCGAAGATG
>NZ_LWFH01001736.1:0-808 GCF_001635725.1 Oleiphilus sp. HI0066 | reverse complement strand
TAAACAATCAGTTCAATACCGATTGGGACACATATGTCCAAACACTATTCAAAAAGGCATACCAAGAACAAATTTTCGCAGTTGGAATAACTGATTACTTTTCAATCGACGGCTACACAAAGCTCAGAAAAGACTACTTGGGCAATGACGAGAAATTGCGATCTTTGTTTAGTGAAGATGAAATCAGCCATATCAAGAACATGCTGATAGTCCCCAATATTGAGTTTAGGCTTAGCAAATTTATCACCGGAAACGCTCGAGAATTAAGTAGCCTCAATAGAAAACTCAACTTTCACGTAATCTTATCTGACGAACTTTCGATTGAAGAAATTCAAACCAACTTCTTACAACAGGTAACCTTTGACAGTTATGCAGAAACTGGTTCGCCGGCACACCAAATGCCACTTACCAAGACCAACTTGGAAAATTACGGAAAGGCGTTAAAAGAGGAACATAGCGCCTTTCGAGATAGCGGACGCAGCGACCTTTATATAGGGATGATGAATGCAGGCGTGGATGAGTCTAATATATTAAAAACCCTAGGCCACCCTCTTTTTGCAGACAAATATCTACTCGGAATAAATCCAGATGAGGACTTAAGTAGAGTGTCTTGGAGTTCTTCCGGCCATGCGAGCCGGAAAAACCTAATTAAACAAGCCCACTTCATGTTCACCGCTAATCCCGGCACTGTTAGGTTCATGCAAGGAGAGTTTCACGATTCTCAAGATGAATTCATACAAGAATTTGGCACAAAAAAACCCTGCCTATGGGGTTCAGATGCGCATGATTTAGAAAAGCTCTTAGAGCC
>NZ_LWFH01001735.1:0-553 GCF_001635725.1 Oleiphilus sp. HI0066 | reverse complement strand
GAAATAGGGTAACTTCTGATGCGTGCGTTGTTGTTATTTGAGCTATAACAGCAAGCAATAAACATTTTATAAAAGCCATCATGATGCGTGATTCAATGTATTTAGGTGACATAAAAAAACATAATGGCGATGCAAGCAATCATACTTTCGTCTTAAAGGATTCTTTATGCAATTCAACACATACCCACTGAGGCAACAGACGATTGGAACACGAAGAGAATTAGTCAGTCTGCATTACGGGAAGAAAAGTAGAGATCTAAAGATTTATCTTCAAGCCAGTTTGCATGCGGACGAGATTCCTCCCATGTTAGTGCTGCACCATCTCAGAAGCTTGC
This sequence comes from Oleiphilus sp. HI0066, assembly GCF_001635725.1. Taxonomy (NCBI): domain Bacteria; kingdom Pseudomonadati; phylum Pseudomonadota; class Gammaproteobacteria; order Oceanospirillales; family Oleiphilaceae; genus Oleiphilus; species Oleiphilus sp. HI0066. Next base: position 218 of record NZ_LWFH01001735.1, on the reverse strand, counting down.
TCGATCAAGCTGAGAAAGAGGGATTGATCGAAGGTGAGATTGTCTTGGTGCCATATGCCAACGCAATTGGTTTGTCTCAACATGTGATGCACGATCATTTGGGACGATTCGATCTGAACACAGGCTTGAACTTTAATCGTAGCCACCCCGATTTCTATGAGTTGATCGCTGAGAATATAGAGTCCCAGTTAACACAAGATATCGAAGCTAATAAACGA
>NZ_LWFH01001734.1:0-641 GCF_001635725.1 Oleiphilus sp. HI0066 | reverse complement strand
TCATGTTCGATCTTCTCCCCACTTACTAAGAAGCGTTTGCTCAATTCCTAACTGAGACAAAATACGCGCAACAATGAAATCCACAAGATCATCAACACTTTGCGGTTTGTGGTAAAAACCAGGCGAAGCGGGAATCACCACAGCTCCCATTTTTGTCAACTTCAACATATGCTCAAGGTGAATCTCTGAATAAGGAGCCTCGCGAGGAACGAGTATTAATTGGCGCCGTTCTTTTAATGCAACGTCTGCCGCTCGCTCAATCAAATTATTGCTCGCGCCATTAGCAATTGCAGACAACGATCCAGTGCTGCATGGGCAAACAACCATTTTGGTTGGAGCTCCCGATCCAGAAGCAACCGGAGCCATCCAGTCCTCTTTACCGAATACTTTCACCTGCCCTTGCTTTGCAGAGAACTGTTGCGTCAAAACCTGCTCTAATTGCGCAGCTTGGGCAGGCCATTTATGCTCAGTTTCTGTCGCAATGACCATATGCGCAGCTTTAGAAACCATTACAAAAATCTGATGCCCTTCTTTAACCAGAACATCTAACAAGCGCGTCGCATACTGAACACCTGAAGCCCCGGTCACCGCCAAAGTAATTGTTTCTTTAAACTCGCTCATACAATCCTCAACAACAGGGA
>NZ_LWFH01001733.1:0-26820 GCF_001635725.1 Oleiphilus sp. HI0066 | reverse complement strand
CCACTGCGCATCGCCAACCAATCAGGAAGACTTTGACCACGAGCGTGACGCACACGAACATCCGGATCTGTATTAATCAATCGATGGTCAGGCAATCGAGATGACGGCACTTGTGCCAATACTGAATCGAGACTTGCATCAGCAAGAGGGGTAGCTTGACCAACATGCTCTAGCAAAAATGCATCCCCAGATTCTGGTAAATCCATTTTGTTTGCTTCATCACCCCAACCATTCCAACGTCGCATTTTTTCACCTACCGATTTGTTCTAAACAATGAATTACTATGGATGCATCATAAAAACTTAACGTAGAATATCACTGACATTTTCGGACAATCTATTTTTATTATGAAACACTTAGGGTTTGCATCTATTGCGGCACTTAAGCAGTACCTTCGCTACGCAGATGCCAAACGCATTGATACCGTCGATCTTTTGGCTGATCTAAAGCTCACGAACAACGTCGAACAATCTGAAGAAGGAAGAATATCTGGACAGCAGTTCCAACAGTTTTTAACTAGCCTTCTGCATCTCTCTAACGACCCGATTATGGGCTTAAGCAGCGCACTGTATGTACAAAGCCATTCGTATAATTTGCTTGGCGCACTGATTGAGCAAAGTGAAACTCTAGGACAAGCCATCTCTCGAATCCCTTTATTTGAGAGACTTGTCGGAGATATGGGGACGACAGAGATACAACGAACAGAAAGTCATCTCGCGTTAGTGTGGCACTGCAATTACACAACCTCGTTAATTGTGCCGCACATGATCGACAACGTACTTGCAAGTTGGACACTTTTTGCACGATGGCTAACAAACAGCAAAGCTTCGGCAAGTGGTGTATATCTGACAAGACCTAAACCTGCGCATTCCATACAACAAACCTATGAACAGGTATTTTCTGCACCGGTATTTTTTGATCAAACAAGTAATCGAATCGAACTATCAAATGAACTGCTGAGAATCCCACTCGTATCAAAACAGCACTCCCCGAAAAGCAGCTTAGAAGGAAAAGTACGAACGAGCTTATCGCAACTTAAATTTGATGGAGAAACCTTAAAAGACCAAATACTTCGCTCCGTTAAAGCGCACCTACAGTTAGGAATCGCGAGCAAAGAGCTAATATGCCAAGAGTTCAATACATCAACGCGACATTTACAGCGCCAACTTGATGCTGAAGGTACAAGTTACAGAGAGATTTTAAGAAAAGCCCGAGAAGAAAGAGCGACACACTTCTTGCTTGATACCGATCTATCAGTGATCGATATCGCCTACAATTTAGGGTACAAAGACGAAAGGAGTTTCTATAGAAGTTTTAAGAAATGGACAAAAGTAAGTCCTCAAGAATTCAGGAATTTGAACAGATAATCAACGAGACTTAGGCTTTAAAGCCTTCATTTTATATAGCTCTTCATCTGCCGCCTTAAGCAATGAACGACCATCATACTTAGCCAAGGTTTCTGTTGAAACAACGCCATAACTCAGCTTAGCTTGAATGCTGCCATTCTCACAAGGCATTGGCGTCTCGATCACCTGCTCCCGAATCCTCGAAGCAATAATATCAGCTCCTTCTTGGGCTTGATAAGGTAGAATTATCACAAATTCATCACCTGCAAATCGAAACACCAAGTCACTCTTTCTCGTGGTTTCCAACAACAAATTGGCAACGTGCTTTAAATAAAGGTCTCCTACCTCGTGACCATAAACATCATTAACCTGCTTAAAGTCATCACAATCTATGAACATCAAAGCTAAGTCAGCACCTTGTCGCTGATGACGACTTAGCTCTTGGCTTAACGCCTCCTCCATTTCTCTGCGATTACGCAAATGCGTCAAGGGGTCTCTTGTCGCTAAAAATCCAACTCGCTCGCGCGCCCATACACCAATAAGTGAAAGCGACACCTTTACGGCAAGCTGTCTTAAGAAAAAATGGTCTTTATCAGGGGAGTAACGAGCTTCATTTGGAGAGCCTAACATCAATGCACCGACTACTTTTTTCTCTACGACAATCGGCAACATTGCAAGTGAAGCAATCTGATCGCGCAAAGCTTTGGGGATTAAACCTCGCCACTTTTGGAGTTGCTGGTTTTTCAAAATCGGCTGTTTTGTACTCTTGGTTGCTTGCAAGAAATCAAGCATCGTCACTTTTTGATAGTGCTCTTGATGATCTTGGCTTTCTAAGTCCTCCAGGGCATGGATGAAATGCTCATTTGCAGGAACATCAACAATCGTCACCCAAACATGCTCTACTGCGAACTTTTCATGCACCATCAATAGCAACTGATCAAAGAAATCGGTACATCTTGCGATATTCATGATTTCTACTTCAATCTCAAACAAATTCTGGGCGATTAATTCATTTGCTTTCGCCCGCTCTACCAACTGATTAACATCAGCCACAGCTACTCCTAATCGTCGAAACCTACTATCTTCTAAGTCTAGAGCAAAGACTGAAGTACGCTCACATAGAGTTATGAATAGTTGTTCATTTTTCTAGTCTTAGCATTTGCTATTGGGGCTCTCTCTTACGTTTTTCTTGTTATACTCGTTAGCCGTTTTTCCGTCATTCAATTCTTCAGGTTTTAGCAGATCTTGTGCAGCACTAAAATCGAATTCGGTATCGGTCCCTAATTGCTCAGGGTCATAACGAATACCGCAACCCGCCTTAATAACTTCAGCTTCTTTTATGTTCTTCGATCCAGACATATTATTCTCTTGCCTCTAAAAATCTCAATTTTGGTGCAATCCATTCCGACACCCAAATGCGTACTCTATGCGCAAAATAGCAACAATTGAAACCATTTATGGAACAAAGCAAAAACCCCTTGCAAACTGTTCCCTGTATGGAACATACATTCCATCCACAACAGGTTTTTAAACTTTTCTTAGTCAATAAAATGCACTCCTGAGTTAGATAAGCAATATCCATAAGAAAAAGCGAATTTCGCTGTAGTTTTGACTAGGGGTTTATCATGCAACAAAAACATTATGTGCCGACATTCCACTTCGACACCACCAAGCCTTGCTACTGCCGTTCGCAAAAAGCATTTGGTGAATGCTGTGGTAGTTCAATTGAAGAAAAACAAACACCAAAAAGTATTAAAGTAGTCCATAACTTTTTGAGCGCATCTGAGTGCAATAGTTTCATTCGATTTGCTGAGAAACAAAAAAGAGAATGGCTCACTGTTGTAGACACAGCCAAATCAACCTCTAACAAACGTGTCTACAAACGTCACGCGAGTCGTGTCACTCAAAATGTCGACTTAGGCAAAAAGCGCGCGCTTGCCAATGATTGGTTTAAGCGTGCCTGCAGCGAGTACCTTGTGGAAATATCAGGCGGCCTTAATGCGCAATGGTTTGAGGAAGCGCAATTGCTTCGTTACGGTCCTGGCGGAAAATACGGAATACACGCAGACTCTGACCAATTCTGCCAACAGGCGAAACAATTCTATAGGTTTATTGATCGGGACTTCAGTATGCTGATCTATCTTAACGATGATTATGTTGGTGGGGGCTTATACTTCAAGGGTTTGAACTACACATATCAGCCAAAACGCGGCGACCTTGTTATTTTCCCTTCTAATCACGTTTTCTCGCATGAGTCGCTGCCGATTGAGCAAGGTAAGAAATTAGCACTAGTAAGCTGGGGAGCATTCCCAGGGACAGCGAGAGTCTCTCAACCTCGCAGTATCGTCCCAATGGCGACTAATCAGTAGCGCTATTTAAAGGAGATAATCCGAAACGATTCATCTCCTCTTCTCCTTTCAAAACCAAAAACACGAAAAGAATAATCCATCCTGCGATCGGAACGAAGATCAGTAAAAGCCACCAACCTCTTCGATTGGTATCGTGTAAACGCCTCACAGCAACAGCCACACTTGGAATTAAGACTAACAAGCCATAGATCGAACTGATCGTGCCAGTATTTGTTTCGTAGTTAAAAGTTCCAATCGATTGATCAAGCAAAGAACAAACCGCCGTAAAGATCATATTAATTAATACAAAGAACCAATATTCCTTACGTCGCGCTCTGCCTTCAAAGTTTGTGTAATTGCCGAGAACTTTAAGATACCAATACATAACTGAGGTCCTTTTTCTCTAAACTGTCTAACAGTCTAGACTAGCGATAAAATGTGGACTGTATCTTTTTAAATGATGAAGGACATCTACTATTAATTGTAGACTCAAAGACGCTTTTGAAACGGCGAGAGGAAAGTTAATCCGTATGTATGCTAATTGGTCAGTAAGTTTTAAGCCAACATTCTAATAGAACGAGTAGTGCTTACTCGCCTTAACATGGTTCATCCTTATGCCATAGTCTGTTTATCAGATAATACGGCAGAGATGAGCAATGAGGAAATAACCGCAAGTTAACAGAAAACCTTAGACACAACGAATGCAAAGTTGGAAGCCTATACCAAGCTCTCACACTTTGTTGTATTTCGCGAGCCATGGGCTGAAGACTCTGGCTACTTTACCCCCACGTTAAAAATAAAACGCCATGTCGTAGAGGACACATTTAAAGCAAGCTACGAGGACTGGACCAAGCGAAAAGATAAAATCGTTTGGGTGTAAATTTATTTCCTTCTACGCAGTCATAAAAAGTCCGACTTATCCACTTTAGCCCTAATATATCGCTGTTTTGATAACCAAAAAAAGCGCCGATTGTTTCAAAACAATCGGCGCTTTTCGGTTCATGCGAACTTTATTGCTGCGCTTTATCTATAAACTCTGCCACCACATTCGACATATCAAACGTTTTACCGCCCTGCACAGGTGGGTACTCGGCGAGCGTTTGCAGATGCTCCGCCATTAATTGACCCATCGGTTGAATCAGCCAAGATACTTTCTGCAGCAAGTGCCCATAAGAATCCGAATTATCATAAGACTCATAAGGATCCATACGAACATTAAATACCAACGGCACGGTTCGCGGAATCACGTTAGAGTAGTAATCCTCTTTCGTTGAGAAATGAAATTTCCACGGTCCCATTCTCACTGCAGTTAGTTTACTTTCGTAATAATGGAACAAGTGATTTCGTTCAGAATGATCGGATAGCCCCATCCAGTAATCAAGGTTGTTCACACCATCAATATACTGTTTTTTCTGCTCGATCATTTTCTCTTTGACGTCAGGCACACCGCCGGCCGTAGCTAGAGTGGTAAATAAATCTTGATGCGCTTGAATACCATTTAGCTTGGTACCGGCTTTGATTTTATTCGGCCAGCGAACCATTGTTGGCACACGCACGCCACCCTCGTATGTCGTCATCTTTTCACCTCTAAAGGGTGTGGTGGCGCCATGAGGCCATGAGCTATGCTCAGGGCCATTGTCTGTAGAGTAAACAACGATGGTATTCTCTGCGAGACCTTGCTCGTCCAGCCAATCGAGCACAAGACCAATATCATGGTCATGCTGCATCATTCCAGCGCCGTGGTAATCGGATTCCGAAGTATACTTCTCAACTTTATTCAACCATTCAGTATCGATACGCGTGTATAGATGCATTCGGCTGGTATTCATCCAAACGAAAAATGGCTCCTCCGCTTCCTTCGCATTTTTTATAAATTCAAACGTGCGCGGAATCACTTCACCTGCATCAAAGTTTTTCATTCGCTCACGAGTCAATGGTCCGGTATCTTCGATAGTCTGTTTTCCAACCACACCGAAGCGAGGGTCTTCCGTTGCATCATAGATGTCGGTCGCAAGCGCATGCACCACTCCGCGCGTCCCAAACTTTTTCTCGTACTCTTCCAGGCTACCCGCAAAGGCTTTACCAAAATTTTGATAATCTCTCTGTTCAGCCTCTTCTTGGGTATTGAGATGGTAGAGGTTTCCGTAGAATTCTTCGAAGCCGTGCATAGTTGGCAGGTGTTCGTTTCTATCACCAAGGTGATTTTTGCCAAAATGTCCGGTGCGATATCCTTCTTCTTTTAACACTTCAGCAAGAGACGGTGACTCTTTTTGTAAACCAAGCGCGTCACCTGGTTGGCCGACCGTCGTCATTCCAGATCGAATCGGATACTGCCCAGTTATGAATGCCGCACGCCCTGCTGTACAGGAAGGCTGGGCATAGTGATCGCTGAACATCACCCCCTCATTCGCAATTCGGTCAATATTTGGCGTTCCATAGCCCATAACCGAATGGTTATATGCGCTTACATTTGACCATCCAATATCGTCGCCCCAAATCACGAGAATATTGGGCTTACCCGATGATGTTTCTGCCTGTTGAACCGGCGTTGAATCTTCACTCTGCTGAAGAGGTACCGCTGCACTTGTCTTAACTGCAGCTTCGTCTCCGGCACTAGACTGCATGCTCTTTTCTACGCTCTCAGATTCGACAGACTCTGCAACCGAAGCTTGTTCACTATTTGCAGTATCTTGGCATGCCGTTAACTGAGAAAATATAATGCCTGATAAAAAAAGAAAACCGAGATTTTTGAACGTCATAATTGCCTCCTGAAATGATGAGTTCAATACCTTTTATCTTTACTTTCTTCTTGCTTAATTTGAACTAATGAAATCTGCGCTGTAACTCTATTATGTTTATTCTTTTGACTTATAGATTACGAGTCTCCGCAAAAGAGTCTAGGCGAAAAAACTAAATGGGTATAGATTTATCCCCACTAAAGTAAGAACACTTCGTATTAAGATGTAAATGTGGGGTTAGCTACATTTTAATTGTTACTTTCGTGAAACCTTTTCAACAAACAAATAACAAGTCGAAAAACCCGTTTATTCGCCTCTATACCCAAGTTAGACTGTTAACAGAGAATTCAAATAAAAATAATGTGCATATTTATGGCATTGTATTCGAAGCTAGTGACGCATCACTGTAGTGGAGCCGTCTTCATTGGGCTATTTTTGTGCTTGATGAGCACCTCAGCGTTTGCGAAAGACCCAACCCTTCTCATCTCGGAGAGCCAAACCTGCGTTGCATGTCATAAAAAAGAGGTGAATGCTTGGCGCTCATCGCATCACGCCAAAGCGATGGGTAAAGCCAATTCGAAAAATATTCTTGGCAACTTTGAAGATGCACGGCTTTCATACGAAGGTAAACTGGTAAAGTTTACACTCGAAGCTGAAAAATATTATATCGAGATGCCAAACTTATCGGGGGTTATGAAAAAGTATCAAGTCCTCTACACATTTGGGTTCGATCCTTTACAACAGTACATGTTCGATGAGGGCAAAGGAAAGCTGCAATTTTTTCCTTTCGCGTGGGACAGCCGACCCAAGAGTATGGGTGGGCAACGATGGTATGTTGTACATCCGGATCAAGAACCGCATGATAGCTTCCATTGGTCTCGAATGGGGCAAAACTGGAACCAAATGTGTGCGGATTGTCACTCAAGCGACTTCAGAAAAAATTTTGATTTGAATACCCGAACATACTCGTCGGAGTTTTCAAGTATCAATGTCTCGTGTTCTTCCTGCCACGGTAATTTGAGCGAGCACAGCAGAGATCCGGTTAGTTATCCCGTTTTAACTGATAGCCCATACATCGGTGTAGAAACGCCGCTGTATAAAACCGACAGTCAAAGTAAGTTAAACCCAATCTCAAAACGTCGTTCATCAGACCAAGTCATAGTCTGCGCCAGCTGTCACGCGCGACGTAATGCGATTAGTGACCGAGCGGAGCCTGATTTTCTCAATCGCGCGCTTGAGACGGTTTTACTGACACCGGAGTTCTACCATGTGGATGGGCAGGTATCAGACGAGAATTTTGTTTGGGGTTCTTTTGTTCAGAGCAAAATGTACGACGCGGGTGTAACTTGCACAAATTGCCATGACCCGCACGGCGGGCAACTCCACGTGACAGGAAACCAAGTCTGCACACAATGCCATGATTCAAAAACCTATGACAAACCAACACACCATATGCATAAAGTAGGCACAGACGCGGCAGAATGTGTTAGCTGTCACATGCCAGCGACTGTTTACATGGGCGTTGATTCGCGGCGAGATCATCAATTTTCGATCCCACGCCCACATCTAACACGCGATACCGGAGCACCAAACGCATGCAATAACTGCCATACCAATCAAGATGCAAATTGGGCAAGCACGACGATCGAGACATGGTACCCAAAAATTGACGATTCCTATGCTAAGCATTTCGCTTACGCTTTCAACGAGGCAGATAATCTAATACCGAGCGGACGTCAAAAGCTGTTAACTGTTTTTACAGACGATACTCAAGCGACCATCATACGCGCATCAGCGCTTAGTCGTTTAGCTAACTATCCGCATCCTGATTCGATGCAAGCAATCGAAATAGCCGTGAAAAGGTCAGAACCACAATTCAGACTTGCGGCGATCGACGCAGCGGCGCCCTACTCCAATGCCGAAAAATGGCAATTACTCAAACCACTTATTAACGATGCTCAATCAAACATTCGTGCCCGAGGATCTCGCGCACTTGCCGCCGCCAGTCAAATGTCATCGATCCCCGTACAAGCGAAAAAATTAATCAAAAACGGATTAGAAGAGTATCGCAGTATGCAAAATTACCAAGCGGATAGAGGTTTTGCGCACACTAATCTCGGTAACTTAGAGCGCGATCTCAACAATTTTGAAAATGCCGCCAAACACTATAATGCCGCGATAAATATTGAACCAATATATATACCCGCCTACCTTGCTTTAGCGAGGTTGACGGAATCATTAAACAATACTGCGCAGAGTATAAATGTTCTAAACCAAGCATTGACCATTAATCCAGACTCAGCTGAGGTTTATTTCGCGTTAGGCCTGACTCGTATTCGTCAACGCAACAAAAAGTTGGCTTTAGCGCACCTGCAAAAGGCAACGGAGTTGTCGCCGAATAACCCTCATTACTTTTTTACATTCGGTGCCTTACTTCAAGATCAAGGACAAGCAGAGGAAGCCTTGAAAAACTATGAGACTGCACACAAGCTCGCACCGAAGAATCCTCGAATGACCTATGCGGTGCTGCCTTTACTGTTAGAGCTCGGCCAAACCCAAAAAGCCCTGACGTATGCCGAGCAACTAGTAGACCTGATACCCGAGGATTTACAAACCCTTAGACTCATTAACATGTTGCGCAAAACGTCCGCAAAAACGAATTAACATAAATAATCAATGCGCATAATTATTAGTGAGTTTGCGTAATTTGATGGCAGGGTTCGGATGCGTGATGGGCGCTCGCTGAAGCCGCTATACGCTTCTTAAACTCCCCAACTAATAAGTGTTTCACTAAGCTTGTGCCCAATATTAGTCAATTTGTAGCGGTTCTCACAGAGCGGTCTTGGCAGCCGTTTATCCAGATTTTAGTACTAGCGCGCTGTTGGCTCCAAAGCCTTAGCTATCGCCCATATTTCACGCTGTCATTTACATCTTGCTACTGATAGCAAACGGGCTATCGAATTTTAGAACATCAAATTTAAATTTCAGTGCGCAATGGTACGACCAATGACCTTCTGGTTTTGGTCATTAGCTTGATTAACATAAATCTCATCTTGCTGGCGCTGTCGAGTTGAGCTAACAAACTCCTCTGCATTAACAGCATAAGCACCTTCGTTTTCACGTAACACAAGTCTAGCAGCAACAGATTCAACTGAAGACAACAACTGTCCTTGAGCGCTTGATAAGGTTCGTTGCGAAGCTACTGAGTAAAGCTGAGGGTTACCTAAGATGCCTTCGTCTTTTGAGTAACTATCATTAGGACGAGCGGTTGAACGTGGCTGATCATCACTAATTAACACATGCATCGTTGATTGGACGCCATTTGTTGCATCAATGCTCAAGCTCGGAACCCATTTTGCATCTTGAGAAGCGGACTCAATTTGTAAAGTCGTTTGATTAATTTGATTGGAGTCTTTGCAGTCGCCAGACAGGATTTCTGTATCGGAACAAAATAGAGCACGACTCTCAAACAAGAAACGTCCCTCTCGACATGTGCCGGCATCTAGATCAAAGCGAGTACACTCATCAACCGCTCCCTCTAACGGCTCCTGAACGTTACACATCACTTCCATGAGACCCTTGTAGCAGACATTAGAAACAGTTGCGCCTTGGACGTTCGTTGAAAAATATATCCCGGAATCTTGAACCACTGGCCGAGAAATAGATTGCACCAATCGACGACCTAACAATAGACGCTCTCGCACAGTGGCCGGTGCGGTAAGAGGCTGTTTGTAGTAATACACCACTAGAGCATCACGCTCTGTCAGACGTAAATTTAACAACAAAGAATCGTCGTACATCTTAAATTCGAAGCTGCGCATATAGTCTTGGTAGTAGGGCAAAAATGCAGCAAAACTAAGATCATTCGCGACTTCATCAAGCTCATTTAAGTCTTCATAGTTACTGGGCGTGCACAACTCAGATTGGGGTGTTGTTGGCGTGCGCTCTGCGTCTGTCACACAATAATCATTGAGATCATTTGGAAAAGAGCAGTTCAAAGCAAGTGTACAGTCATTCGTTACTTGCCATGCGAAGCCTCCAACGTCATTCGCATCGGCACAAGCTACTGGGTCAGCATTGTAACTACAGTCATTCAAATCAAACTGTGAGAACATGTAAGGATCTTCAATGTTTCTCAGCGATCGCGCTAATAAAAAGTCATAACTGTAGTTCTTAGATAAAACTGGCGCACTGTAACTAGCTTTATAGTCACTGTAGAAGAACTTACCCTGATCAAATATAAGGAAATCATCATTATCGAAAGCGATTTGCATCTTAGTGACATTTCCCGAGTCTTCTTCCAATTGATATGACCGATCTTTAAATACATCGTTGGAATCACTTAGCTCAAATAACTCTGAACCCTCAAATACAAAAATATCACGGCCAAGTTGCGCCACATAAAAGTTATCCTCCAACTCTTCGACAGCAAACAACTGACTATAAGCGCCTTCCACTCCCAGAACATTGGAAAAACTCTCTAGATTTCGATCTTGTGGAGCCGTCCAAACTTGGTCTCCAGCGCTATTCCACAATACCAGCTCACGAGCCCCGCTCCCCAAGCCAGCACCGATATATCCATATACTTGCACTTTACTACCTGGATTAGTCGCATCATCTACGTATGCACGAATCGGGTAACTCAAGGCTCTTGCTTGGCTAACATTAGGTAATAGGCGTGTTTTACAGTTAGCTGCGGAACTCTTACCGTCAAGTTCACCAATACATGTCTCTTCATCGATCGCGTTCACATCATAATTAAGCGCTACCTTAAAATAACGACGAAAATCTTGGTTATTTTGACATGCCCTAGCGCTATCAGCTGAATCAACGACCTCAACGTAAACAAAAGAATCATGCAGCTCATTCCATGTTTCATCACCAGTAACCGAATCGACCTCTGCCTCATAACGGATACTAGGGATCACACGGCATACCGTTCCTGAAAAACTTGTCAGTCGCTCAGCAGAATTAGCGTCTAAATCGATATAAAGCACTGCACCAGCATTGGCAAACACCACCGCTTCATTTTGTTTTAAAGGATCGGCAACCAAGTCAAGGTAAGCATGCACCCCCTGACTCATTGCATAAAGTTGGCTTGGGTTAGTACCTTCAACAACCACATTTCCGTCGCAAGAAGATGAGGAAAGAGACGCGTCACTATCATAATTCACGAGAGAAAGCGCGGTGTTATCCTGACAACCATATGCACCCACAAACAAATTTTTAATTTCTTCGAGTTCAGCATCGGGCTGTGCAGGTGGAGTCGGCGTTACGGGAGGATCAGGAAGCTCTTCCTCAGGAAGGATGTCAGTATCAAGAATCTCATCGATCCCCTCAGAACATGCGGACAAAACAAACACGAAGGCCACGACACAAATGTACTGCAATACTTCACTTAAGTTTCTAACTCGCGACACGAAGGTTCCTTTCGTCTTATTTTCTAACTCAGCTATTATATCGATATTAACTGCTTAGATAAGCGTCAGCACAAGCTATTGCGAGCGCATTCACACAAACTTATGTATTTAGTGGTACCTTAGCGCACACACCCTGAAATGAGGCACAAAATTGGAGATACCTTTCGGCTCAAGCCCTGAACAAAATAAGGCAGCTTCAACCGAACAGCGAGCGCCTATTTCTTCTACATCGCAGATCATTCAAATAACGGGAGACACACCTCTTCAGTCCCTCCCTGTGATTAGAGACAATATTGTTGAAATTCAGAGCGTTGATGTAAAAAAAAACCAGACAGCCCTCATCCAAATAATAGGAAAAGTTAAGGGTGAAATACTAAGCACTGATCAAGCAATCACGATCGGCAGCAAAGGCAATCGTCCGACACCTCTTCCAACACAAGCAAGTGAACTAAAAGTACCGCACCTCATAACAAGTCCGGCTCAACCCATTTCAGAAAAAGAGCTTTCAACTTGGCTAATACAGATTAAAAATCAATTTATTCTCGCAAGTTCAAAGTTAGCGCTTAAGACAGGCATGGTACTTAATCTCACATTAACGGAGGCGGGCACTCCGGTCATCAAAAACCTACCCGCAGAGCAGATAGCTACCCTGCCGTTACAGACAAAGACTTCATTCCCTGAGGCACAACTCTCTCAGTTAAGATCTTCCTTAGCTCGCTTACTTCCACAGCAAGTCAGTCTTAACAGCGGTTTTAAAATCCTTCAACAAACACAAATCTCACCGACTCTGCCAGATAGATTAGAAGGAGCTCAACAAGCATCGTCTTTGATTCTAAGCACACTCAAAGAGCAATTACCTAAGTCCGCCGATCTTACTGCAAAATCTGCAACGACCACATCAACCAGCAATGAGCAAGTCTCATTCACGCCAATTGAGACCATCAAGTCATGGCTAAAACTTAGTGGAATAGAGCTTGAAGCAAAGCTTCTAAATCGAGATAGCAATCAATCAGTAGCCAGTCAGAACACACCCGATCAAGTCAAAACGCTCGATACCCAAGGTATATGGAAAACGCTTGTACTACTCGAAGGGCGCAGCAAATCAGAACAAGATCTATGGCAACGAGCGTCTCAGCGAGCCATCAACATTATTAACCTAAATGGTCCAATGCTTACACCGCCGGAACCACTTCAAACGCGGATTTCAGAATTTATTCAGCAACTACCAACACAGCTGAAATCTCAAACAAGCATGAGCGAAACGGCGCAAAAAATCACAAATTTCGACCAGTTATCAAACTCACTTTTCAATCAAACGAAACAACTATTTGACTTACTATCTAGCAATACAGCAAACACCCTCAATGCAAATAACAATAATATCAAGTTGGTACTTACAAACTTAGAATCCTATGATAAAAAAGCACCTTCAATTATTTTGAACCTCGCAAACAATCAAGATTCACCAGCATTTAAACTCTTAAGTAAACAAAACGAGCTATTTACTCAACAAATTCAAAACACCCTTAACTTACTGCCAAATATCAGCAAATCTCAATCAGATATCAAAGCATCCCTTCAAAGCCTTGCGTTCGGTATTAGCCAGTCCTCAAACACACCTAAGCCAAGCACATCACAAACTGAGAACCTATCATCTGAGCCTCGCTTGTATGGTTTGTCTGAGAATCAACTATTTACCAAAGCTTTTGATTTTCCGAAACTGGATAATGCGGCATTGAAAGCACAAGCGATATTAGCCGACCAAGAGCTATCGACAGGACAACTGTTGAGACTCCTTGCGGGTATGATTAATCGGATTCAGTTCAATCAAGTAAACAGTCTCTACCAAGCCCAAACATCTAACGAACCCGGCTTTATTCAAGCATGGAACATGGAGCTGCCTTACACGCACCAAAGCAACATCGAAACGCTTCAATTACGTATCGAGCAGCACGAACAAAAACAAGAGCAGCACCAACATCCGCATAAAAACAAAGAGAAAGCGTGGATCATAAAACTGCAATTCAATCTGGAAGGCATAGGCCCACTTCACGTTCGAGCAACCCTAAACCCACCTCATGTAAAAACAGAGTTTTGGGCGAAGAATCAAAAAGCTTTGCAACTGATCAAGTCCGAAGAAAACCTTTTTAAAGCGCAACTAAAAAAGGCTGATCTAAATATTGATAGCGCAAGTTATTATCTAGGGGCGCCTCCAAGCGATACACACACCGAAGTAAAGCAAGGCTTTGTGGATATTCGAGCATGAGCAAACTACCTGAAGCAGTCGCACTGCATTATGACCAAGAGAGCGCTCCTAAAGTTGTAGCAAGCGGCACCGGAGACATCGCGCAAGAAATCGTTGATATCGCAAATGCGCATGGCATTCCTTTGTACGAGAATGCCGAACTAGTAAGAATGTTGGCACAACTTGAGTTGGGAGAAGAAATTCCGGATGTGTTGTACAGAGTGATCGCAGAAATCATTGCATTTGCATTTTACCTACAAGGCAAAGCGCCCAAGGATTTTTCTTAATAGTCCGCAAGTTACCATGCAAACAGCCTATTTAAGGTTTATGATTAAGTAATAATCATAAGCTCGCACAGCGAATTCAAAAGTAGACAATGCAACAACCTGACAACTCCATTCTCACACATTCTCCAGCATACGCTGTAGCAACTGTATTAAGCGGCCTGAGCACTGTTATCGCGGTACTAGATAAGCAATTCGCGCTTGCCATATTTTTAGGCTCATTTACTGCGCTATTATTTTTGTCTCGATTAGGAAAAGTGCTCTCCCCTAGATTCACACAAAAGCTTAATCAATTTGGCACAACTTCTCCGACAGAAGAAAGCTTTGAATCAGGCACGCCTCGTCGTCTCTCGATTATTATCGCCGTCTTAACACTCGCTATTCTTTGGGTCGCTCCTGACCAAAGCGGTATATGGGTCTATTCCCTGCCTCTCATGCTTATGTTTTTCTTTGAGTTTAAAGTTGCCTTACCGATCTTAGCGATCACAAGTTTGTTATCCATAGGCTTGATCGCATGGCACGATTCACCATTTGTATCCTTGCAAGCCGTACCAAATTTCATTCTGTTTTTAGGTGCATCGTGTGCACTGGTTTATCTACGTGAACTGCGTCGTCGCCAACTTTTACCCTTACGAAGAACCGACAATTTAAGCCACGCAGCATCTCTCCAACACCTCAATGAAGATCTGCAAAAAGAGATTCAACGAAGTGAGCGTGAAGGGAGCGACCTTAGTGTTGTATCACTAAAACTCGACCCTACAGCTACCGAAAAGCTCAACAACAAAGAACATGATTTTGTGCAAGTAGAAATAGGAAAATTGCTGCATAACAACCTGCGTATTTTTGATAGTTACTATCGTCTGGAACAACACAGTTTCTTGATTGTTTTACCGCACACTAGCTCAAAGCCAGCCATCAAGATCGCAGATTCTCTGCGCTTGAAAATCAAACAACAAATCCAATTAAACAAAGTAAATATGACAAGCAGCATGGGTGTGAGCCATCTCAATGTCGGTGACGATTGCCACTCGATGGTTCAGCACGCACACATTGCACAAGATAAAGCTCTTCAGCGCGGTGGTGATCAGTCTTATCTTTTTAGCGACAAAGATCTAAACAATAGCGAGCAAAACAATGAGAACTGAAGTACAACTGCAAGGCCAAGTGATAAGCAGCCTCTATTTACTTGCAGGAATCATTATGGTCGTGCTCGGCGTGCAAAACTTTCGATACGGCATGTACCCTTTAGTCTACACCGCAAGTTTACTGAGTCTGACATTTTTTGGCTTAGCGACCTACGCACGCTTTACCTATCAACTTAGCAATCTTCAGCGCGCCAATGTTGCAGCACTATGTTTTGTTTTTCTGGTCCTTCTCTTGGACGCGCAAACGCATGCACAACAATTGATGTACTGGCTCATCCCTCTGGGCTTGTTTGCCTACATCGCCTTACCACTGAAACAAGCCAAAATCCTTAATATCGTTGCAGGATTATGCTTCACTGCAGTGTTATTCCACCATGCAGATCTACTCACTGTTTCTTTGTTCGCCACGAGCTATGTACTGATGATTGCATTTGCAGGAACATTTGCAATGCTGCACCAGAGTCGCAGTCGTACTCTCGTTGAGTTAGCCATTCATGAGCCGGTGACTAGTGCTTACAACATCAGACACTTAGAAGACACACTAAATAAAGAAGTCTCACGATCTAAAGAAACAGAGCGCCCTGTTTCCATATTGTCTCTTGAAGTCGATTACTTTGAACAAATAGAAGAAATGCATGGTATTGGCATTCAGCAAGATTTATTGAAACAATTATCTGAAACGCTGAATGGAATGATTCGAGCAGGAGACAGCCAATACTTCGATGCCCAGCAGCGTTTTTACTTGCTACTACCCTGCACACCAGAAGAGGGCGTACTTGTCATTGCAGAACGAATCAGAAGAACGATTGAAGAAAGCACGTGGCCCGAAGTAGACAGCATTACAGTCAGCATTGGCGCCAATACATTCACACCTGTTAAAAACTCAAAAAGCGCTCAAGAGTTGCTTCAAGGCGCGCATGCAGCGCTGGCTGAAGCACACAGCAAAGGTAATAATCGCGTTATATTGAACGACTAACCACCTAAGATGCCAAGTTTAATAGAGTTAAGTCACTGGCTCACCGCAAACGCGAGCTTAATATTACCTGCAATTGCGATCATCGCGTTTGTCGAATCATTTGCCATCGCAGGCATTGTTGTCCCAGGCGTTGCATTGCTGTTTTCAACTGCTGCCGTTGCAGGACTCGCAGGCATCCCGCTCATAGAGGTATTAGCTGCCGCATTTATCGGCGCTGTGCTTGGTGACGTTATTAGCTTTTGTATTGGCCGTGCCTTCCACGACCGATTACCTCTCACATGGCCTTTTTCAAAGTATCCAAACGCCTTACAAGAGGGTGAAAGATTTTTTGAGAAATATGGCACCTACAGCGTAGTCATTGGTCGGTTTGTCGGACCTCTGCGTCCAGTACTCCCACTCACTGCGGGTGTACTCCAAATGTCACCCACCAAATTTATTCTTATCAATCTGCTTTCAGCTATCGCATGGGCTCCAGCCTATATATTACCCGGTTATTTGGGAGCAGAAATAACGCAACTCGCTACTCAAAATCGTGATATTACCTATGCCCTTGTGCTTGTTTTATGCCTAATAATTGCGATCAGCCTGTTATGGTTATCACTGAGCAAACAGCGAGCAAAACCGTTCGTGTACTTTGGCTCAATATTCACTTTAAGTGCCATAGCATTTTCAAGCATTGCTTATTTAAACATTAGCGGCATGCTAGATGGCTTTGATGTATGGGTTCTCGCCAAGGCATTAACTGTCAGGGATACCTTGTTTTACAGCTTCTTTGTTTTCATCACGCTGCTCGGCGATCAAGCTCTGCTTATCTTGTTATTCCTGATATGCGTTGCATCTCTCGCGACCCATAAACAATACAAGCATGCTATCTACTTCGCTCTGACGGGTATCACTGTCGCCGGATTCACCCATGGGTTTAAATACTTATTTAACACAATCCGCCCAGACCATTTGCTCGGTGCACTTTCAAGTGGTGCATTTCCGAGTGGGCATACCAGTGGAGCAGCTGTCTTCATCGGATGCTTAGTATTAACGGCAATGCCTAGTCAGAAATCTAACGTATGGAAGGTCTGCGGACTAATCATCATCATCCTCATTGCCTGTTCACGCATCATTCTTGGAGTTCACTGGGCGAGTGACGTGATCGCAGGGTTGCTGCTAGCTGGCATCATCTTATGCTTAAGTCACTTGGTACTGCCACGTGAAGACAAACACCTCGACCCGAAAATCAACAAGCAGTATTACGTAACGTTGCTCATTATTCCTGTCACCTACGTCGTTCTGTCGATGAGTAACGCACTCGTTTTTTATTCTCCGCGTTAAATCATCTCTAATACAGTTTGAGAGATAGATTCTAGGCGACTCACTAATTCAGGCTGCTCATAAAGACGTTGTTTCTCTTCTAGAGGCAATGGCAACAATTCAACCAATCGTAAACTTACCTGCTCTGCATCTTCATAATCGATCGTTAAATTTAGCTCTTCAATACTCGGATGTTTGACCAAAGCCTTTAAAATCTCGATCAGATCATCATAGTTTTGAGGCAAATGCTGAGAACGCTCATCGCTATGGGTCGATGCAGATACAGGCTCACAATCGGCATACCAGAGTTTCTTATCAGTGCGATAAGTTTGCGTGAACAAAACACTTTCCACACCTTCTAAAACAACCGCTAAAACACCATCGTCATCCAAGTCAAAATCAACAACTTTCGCCAAACAGCCTTGACGATAAAATGGTAGATCGACTCCCCCTTTTGCTTGAGGATTAATTGCCACTGAAACCAGAGGCAAATCGTTTTTCATGCAATCTTTTATGGCATCAAGGTATTGGGCTTCAAACACGCGCACTGACACACGTCCTCTCGGACAAAGCATTGCTTCTAGCGGAAACACAACAACCTTCACTTTTTACTCCTAAATTCATCGAATATTTCTGAGCAGAATAGGTGATCTCCGCACAGATCTGCAAGCGAATAAGATCTTAGTCACTTTTATGCCTTTCTAAGTGTCTATCTACTGTGGACACTGCAGGTTTTCTGGTAAGCTTGCTCGAAATTTTTTTGTGTAGATACATTACTTAAAGACGAGAAATTAAACATGCCAACTTATCGTTCCAAGACTTCAACTCATGGTCGTAACATGGCAGGTGCACGTGCTTTATGGCGCGCAACTGGTATGACAACAGAAGACTTTGAAAAGCCAATTATCGCGATAGCAAACTCATTTACACAATTTGTCCCAGGACATGTTCATTTGAAAGACATGGGGCAACTCGTCGCACGCCAAATTGAAAAAGCGGGTGGCGTTGCAAAAGAATTCAATACCATCGCGGTCGATGATGGTATTGCTATGGGGCATGATGGCATGCTTTACAGCTTACCCTCACGTGAGATCATCGCCGACTCTGTCGAATACATGGCAAACGCGCACTGCGCAGACGCATTAGTGTGTATTTCAAACTGCGACAAAATCACACCCGGAATGCTCATGGCAGCCTTGCGCTTAAACATTCCTGTTGTATTTGTTTCAGGTGGCCCAATGGAAGCGGGTAAGACAAAATTGAGTGAACACAAACTCGATCTTGTCGACGCGATGGTTATCGCAGCGGATGATACGGCCGATGATGAAACAGTTGCCGAATATGAGCGCAGCGCATGCCCAACATGTGGTTCATGCTCTGGAATGTTTACCGCAAATTCAATGAACTGTTTAACTGAAGCGATTGGTCTTTCGCTTCCTGGTAACGGCACGACACTCGCGACGCATGCCGATCGTGAGAAATTGTTCTTAAAAGCAGCAGATTTGATCGTAGATATTACGCACCGTTACTACGAACAAGACGACGAATCTGTCTTGCCTCGATCAATTGCCAACACTAAAGCGTTTGAAAACGCTGTAGCACTTGATGTTGCCATGGGCGGATCAACAAACACTATTCTTCACCTCCTCGCTGCGGCACAAGAAGCAGAGTTGGATTTCTCAATGAAGAACATCGACGAACTAAGTCGCAAGATTCCTCAGCTATGTAAAGTCGCACCAAACTCTCCAAAGTATCATATTGAAGATGTTCACCGCGCAGGCGGCATCATGGCTATCTTGGGCGAACTCGATCGTGCTGGCATTCTGCATACAGATACGCCAACCGTTCACTCAGCAACAATGAAAGAAGCGCTAGCCGAGTGGGATATCATGCAAAACAACTCACCTGAATTGGCAGAGTTCTTTAAAGCAGGTCCAGCGGGCATTCCAACACAGACCGCGTTTAGCCAAGCGACAAGATGGCCAAGCCTAGATGGTGACCGTAAAGATGGTTGTATTCGTTCTATCGAAAACGCGTTCTCGCTAGAGGGCGGCCTCGCTATTCTTTATGGCAATATCGCTCTTGATGGGTGTGTTGTGAAGACGGCAGGCGTTGATGAGTCAATCCACGTATTCACGGGTAAAGCAAAGATCTTCGAAAGCCAAGACTCAGCAGTAAAAGGTATTTTGAACGATGAAGTAAGTGAAGGCGACGTTGTCGTTATTCGCTACGAAGGTCCGAAAGGCGGCCCAGGGATGCAAGAGATGCTTTACCCAACAAGTTACCTTAAATCGAAAGGCCTTGGTAAAGCATGTGCGCTATTAACCGACGGTCGATTCTCAGGCGGCACCTCTGGCCTATCTATCGGTCACTGCTCACCAGAAGCTGCAGCAGGTGGTGCTATAGGCCTGATTGAAGAGGGCGACATCATTGAAATCAACATTCCTGAACGTAGCATCAACGTGAAACTTAGCGATGCTGAGTTACAAGCTCGCCGCGATGCAATGGACGCAAAAGGAAAAGATGCGTGGAAGCCATTAGAAGATCGTCCACGTAAAGTGACACCAGCACTTAAAGCATATGCTTTACTAGCCACTAGTGCGGACAAAGGCGGTGTACGTAACTTAGATATGCTCGACTAACAGCATAACAAAGAGCAAAAAGCCCGAGTATCTGAGAGATGCTCGGGCTTTTTATTATTAAGGCTTAAGCTGGCTTACGATCATACACAACAAAACTGTAGTCATAAGGATTAGGCTCTTCTGCTTTATAATCTTCCCGACCTAACTCCGACCATTGTGAGCGATCAAATTCAGGAAAATAGGCATCCCCTACCACATGCCGATGCACTTCAGTCAAATACATCCTATCAACCAAATCTAAAGACGCTTTATAAATTTGGTCACCGCCAATAATCATAAGCTCATTCTGACC
The DNA here is from genome assembly GCF_001635725.1 of Oleiphilus sp. HI0066. Classification (NCBI taxonomy): domain Bacteria; kingdom Pseudomonadati; phylum Pseudomonadota; class Gammaproteobacteria; order Oceanospirillales; family Oleiphilaceae; genus Oleiphilus; species Oleiphilus sp. HI0066. The sequence goes on along the minus strand of NZ_LWFH01001733.1, from coordinate 6,079 downwards.
ATCAATCTCTGCAATCGATTCAGCCAATTGAAAGGCTTCCTCTAAGGAATGCACGACCTTCACACCCTCAGCAGACCAATCTGTATTGCGTGTCACCACGATGTTGACTCTTCCCGGAAGCGGCTTTCCAATAGACTCAAAAGTCTTGCGTCCCATGACGATAGGCTTACCCATCGTCACTTCTTTGAAGTACTTTAGATCATTCGGCAAATACCAAGGCAGCTTATTATTTCTACCGATCACATGATTCTGAGACAACGCAACAATCAGCGATTTTTTCATAGTCATTACTCTATCTTCCGCCTAGATCAAATTGCGATCGGTGCGCGAATCAAACCATGAGGATCGTAACCTTCGATTTCGAAGTCCTCATACTCATAGTCAAATATCGAAGCGGGCTTTCGCTTAATCTTCAATGTTGGCAGGGCGCGAGGCTCGCGCTTGAGTTGTTCGAACACAATCTCGTCCGTCAAATGATTACTATACAAATGGCAGTCGCCAAATGAATGAACAAAGTCACCAACCTCCAAGTCACATTGCTGCGCAATCATGTGAGTCAATATCGCGTAGCTGGCAATGTTAAATGGCACACCCAAAAATAGGTCAGCACTGCGTTGGTACAACTGACAAGACAACTTCCCGTTTTGAACATAAAACTGGAATAAACAATGACAAGGCGCCAACGCCATACGACCCTGCTCTACGTTTTCCTGCGGACTAATAGTCTCGTCCGGTAACTCAGTTGGGTTCCAGGCAGAAATAATCAAACGTCGCGAGTTAGGCTTAGTTTTGATTTGTTGAATAAGCTCTGCAACCTGATCAACAACTTCACCGCTTTGACCAGCCCAACTTCGCCATTGCTTGCCATAAATAGGACCGAGATCACCGTCTTGCGTTGCCCATTCATCCCAAATCGAAACACCACGTTCTTTCAGCCAATTGTTATCCGTACTTCCTTTCAGAAACCACAATAACTCATAAATAATACTCTTGAGGTGCACTTTTTTTGTCGTGACCAACGGAAAGCCTTCACTCAAGTCGAATCGCATTTGGCGACCAAACACGGAGCGAGTTCCAACACCCGTTCTATCTCCGCGATCAACACCGTTATCAACAACATCTTGCATTAAATCTAAATATGCTTGCATAACTAACCCTCTATGCCTCCTTCGCCATACCACGCTTGTTTGCGTAAACAACCATGCCAATCCCCAATGCAATCATTGGTAGCGACAATAGCTGACCCATTGTGAGCCAGCCCCAGGCAATAAAACCAATATGCGCGTCTGGTTCGCGCACAAACTCAATAATAAATCTAAATAACCCATAGAAAACTAAGAACATGCCCGAAACCGCATACATTGGTCGCGGCTTCGATGCATACCACCAAAGAATTAAAAACAAAACTAAGCCTTCAAGGAAACTCTGGTACAGCTGCGAAGGATGACGTGCCAATTGGGTTGGATCAGTAGGAAACACCATCGCCCATGAAACGTCGGACGCACGGCCGTATAGCTCGGCACCAATAAAATTACCAATACGCCCTAAGCCTAAGCCAATGGGAACTAATGGCGCGACAAAATCTACTAGCTGCCATGGCTTGCAACCGACTTTTCGCGAGAATAAATATAGAGCTGTGATAACCCCTATCAATCCCCCGTGGAAAGACATTCCACCTTCCCAAACTCTAAACAACCAAATTGGGTCATCGAGAAATTTCGGAAAATTATAAAAGAACACATACCCTAGGCGACCACCAACAATCACACCTAGCGCAGCATAGTAAATCATATCCCCAACATCTTGCGGTTGAAGCGGAGCATCAGCTCTTTGCGCGCGTTTTTTACCTAACAAGTAAGCCGCCAAAAAGCCAAACAAGTACATCAAGCCATACCAATGCACTTCTAAAGGTCCAAGGCTGACCGCAACAGGATCAATTTGTGGATAGGCTATAGCCACCGACTACTCCTCACTTAAAAAAAGACAAACTTAATGCCAATCGCAAAAAGGCAAATAGAAAATAATTGTTTTAATCGTTCTGCATTCATTATCTGAGCGAATTGCGCCCCTTTTCTCGCAAACGCCACTGAGACTAAAGAGGTCATCACTACAGCAGGAAGATAAATATATCCCCAGCTATATTTTGGTGTGAGCGTGGAGTCTAGAGTAAACGTGATGTTAGCGATAGCCCCCGTGAGAGCAATTGGCAATCCACAAGCAGCAGCCGTGCCGACCACCCTCTTCATTGGCAAACCTAAACGATGAAAATACGGAACACTTAAAGTACCACCGCCAATACCGAACAAAGCTGAAATACCACCGATACTTAAGCCTATCGGAAACATTGTTCGCGTCGACACCCCATCTGAAGCATTCTCGGGCTGCTGCCTGCGAAGCATTCGAACCGCGACTAGCATGACAAATATACCGAGTAAAATACGAAGATCTTGGCCATTGATTTGCAGTGCTAACAGTACGCCTAAAATGGCACCCAAAACGATACTCGGGGCGACTTTCGACAATACATGCCAATCAACACCGCCAAGTAAATGATGTTTACGCGTTGAACTGATAGAGGTAAAAACAATACACGCTAGTGAGGAAGCGATCGCCATATGCGTTAATACGGAAGCATCAAACCCTTGCGTTTCAAAACAAAACACAAATACGGGTACCATTATAATACCGCCACCCACACCGAATAATCCGGCTATAAATCCAGCCAAGGCGCCAGCGAGTAAATACGTTAGGATAACCATATCTGTTTAAATAGACGAAACGTGGGTAAGTAAGCACCATATCATAACAAGATTCAGGCAAGTGATACGTAATGTGTTTGATTATTTTTAAATGGCAACCAAAGAGTGAAACGCCACTCATATTGCTCGGTAATCGTGATGAGTTTTATCAGCGACCGACAGACCAAGCATTTAAATGGGATAACGGCATTTGCGCTGGCAAAGATAAACTCGCAGGAGGAACTTGGCTGGGTATCACAGCAAATCAACGATTATGCACGGTTACTAACTTTCGAGAAGTTCCGAGTTCAAGCGGCGAAAAATCAAGGGGCTTAATCCCAAACGAGTTTTTGTTAAGCGAAGTCAGCGCTCAAGAATACGCTACGCACCTTGCACAAAGCTCTGAAGATTACACCGGATTCAATGCCCTGATCTTCGATGGTACTGAACTTGTATACACGAGTAATCGAGACACGCAAAACTTTCGCATACTTGATGCTGGTATCTATGGTCTGAGTAATCACCTACTCGACACACCTTGGCCAAAAGTAATCAAAGCCAAAGGCGAATTTAAAAAGTGCATCGACGATTCACCAGAGCCAAACACAGATCAAAAAAATGCCTTATTTGCGTTAATGCAGGATCAAACTCAAGCGCCTGAAAATGAACTTCCTAATACTGGACTGGGGGTTCAAAGTGAGAAATTGCTTTCGAGTATTTTCATTCGGAGTAAAGAGTATGGCACGCGCACAAGCTCACTTGTGCGCATTCATCAAAACAAAATTTCGTTAATCGAACGCAGTTATGACACGACTTTCAACTCAGAGAACAGCCAAGACTTGCCCTATACCGAAGTGGAAATAAATCTCTAAGGCGTAGTAAAGAACACGAACCCGGATTAGACCAAGAGAGATCACTATGCATATGCTCATCAAACTCAAGCAAAAATACTTACTAGGCTTTCTCTTTATTTCTTCCTTTCTATGGATAAACCATTCTTCTGCAGAAGAACAAAGCGCCCTAATCTGTAAAGTAGATGGTAGTGATGACGCCTTTAAAATTTATGAAAACCAACGTATCTATGAAAGCGAGCAGTTTGAGCATTACCAACTTATAGACGGTCTCACTGTGTTGGTTGTTAATAAAGACACGATGAAATTCAATCGACTTTCCAACTTAAATTTACTTGCGCATTCAACCATGGACCCAAGTATGCCTCCTGAACCACATCAGTTTTTTAGTGGCGAGTGCAGCAGAGCATAAGTTAACGACCACGAATCAATCCACATATAGTTCTGGCTGAGAGAGAAAAGTCTGTATGATTTTAGAATTATCTTCTTGAGCGAGTGTAATCGCTACGCGGGAAATCGACTGCTCCGTATAACTTGAAGATGGACTTGCATGGCATAAAAAGAACAACAAGGCCTCACTTAAATCAGAATATACATGCCAAGAGTTCATAACAATGGCCTCTTCGGCCGATCTTGCAACATCGCCAAGTAGCATATCTTCGATCAAATCATGGAAGCGTTCACTATCACTCCCCCAACACACAAAATAACATGCACCTTGCGCTAAGAGATCTGACGCTAAACGCGCCAATTTTCCATCCGAAATTGGACGAAAATCGCCACCAATAAAGCATATGAAATGTTGCGAACCAATGTCGAATGTTGGTATCGATTGATCAAAGGATGGGAGAAAGCAAGCATAGACCGCATCGTTGTGATAACGGCACAACAAATCTAGTGACATAGGAGAATTCAAACTAAAAGCGATTATGAGAAACCAAGTTAATCGTCATCTTGCATGGGAATGAGGTATAAACCTGATCTAAGACCCGCTAAACGTTCATCGATCTTAGCTTGCTCTTCGCCAGTTAAGGAAAGTGACACATCCTCTGGTACAAAAATATAATCGTCTTTTTGAATGTCGAATCCGATTTTTCCGAGGATACGTCCGCTTGAACTAATGCAATCAAGCTGTTGTTGAATAGGCCAAAACAGGACCATGAAGGGAATTCTCTCAGTATTGCAAAAGCAAGGATGATAAGCCTTTAATTTGGCTAACTCAAAGCCACAATTTAAAAAACTATTCTTCTTTTAACTTCACACGGGTCGACAACTTGCTGGCCTGCTTTTGAATTACATGTTGCGCAAGCAGCTCTTGCTCAACCTCCGAAATCTCTTCAAAATTTACACGCACCCAATATGGTCGATCCTTGAGTTGCTGCTTTTCATAGTCCGACAATTCCGCGGAAAACGCATCGCGACGTTCACAACCAACCACCATCGCCAAAGCTTGTACAACTTCTTCAGAAGGAAAGAGTTTGATATGCAAACTCAACATTTGCGCTTTGCTGAAATCAGTATGATATGGAAATGCCAAACCACAAGCACTGACATTCGCCTCACACATCATATAAGTGTGTGCATGCTTATCATCAACCTTAGGTTTGCCTGTATCAACGTCGGCCGCAATCAAATCTATCTTATGATTTAACAAGCCAAGTAAAGTAGCGAGCGATTCATCTTTGCGCTTAAGTCCAGCAAGATGACGGTTAATGGCACTATTGACCTTGACCAGCCTTTGTTCGGGCGTCTGAACCGACCCTGAGTCTAAATGCTCAACGTCAGTGTCGGTGACAAGCATCAAGCGTAAACCGATATGGTCATCAACCCGAAAATACCGACGACGCTCTGATGTTTTTTGAGACATAGCTACTCCGCAACTTAAGCTAGAAAATTTCCTCCGGCGACAAATCTAACATGTCTCGCAGCAAACTAGTATTCGCAGCATCAACCGCTTGTTCACTGGCTTGAATATCTTTGCGCATTGAGTCTGCGCTTTTCTCTTCAAGCACGATCTCTACGCGTCGATTTTTAGCTCGATGCTCAGTAGAGTCGTTTGCGACTAAAGGACGGCTATCTGCAAAGCCCGAGACCGAAACACGTCTTGGGTCTAAATCACCCGATTCCATGAGTCCGTGGGCAACGACTAAAGCGCGTTTTGCTGACAAATCCCAGTTTGATGGAAATTCTTTTGTTTTTATCGGCACATCATCCGTGTGCCCTTCTATTGAAATTCTACCCTGAACAGAGCCTAGTAGGTCAACGAGCTTGTCCAAAATAGGTAAAAAATCATCTTCCAGATGCGCTGAACCTGAAGAAAACGACCCTTTCTCTTCAACTCGTATAATAATTTTGCGCCCTTGAGTTTCTAATTCGATTAATTCTTCTGAAATTTCTTTCTCTAGAAAAGACGCAATTTCGAGAGCCTGATCTTCTGCTTCCTCAGCAGCCTTAGTGACAGTAGAAACCAATAATTGTTGCAGCTCTAGC
>NZ_LWFH01001732.1:0-764 GCF_001635725.1 Oleiphilus sp. HI0066 | reverse complement strand
AGTTAAGGGGGCATCAGAGCCGACTAGCATGAGTGTTGTATTGAAATTTTCAAAAGACATCAAGAACGCGACAACGCCTGCGCCGAGCATGGCTGGCCTGAGGTAGGGTAAGGTAATAGTACGTAATACTTCAAAGCGACTTGCGCCTAGATTGTAGGCGGCTTCCTCAAGTGATCTATCAAACTTTTTCAGCCGAGCCGAAATAACTAAGGTCGCAATCGTAGTTATAAAGGCGAATTGGCCAAGCACTACGAGTAATAGCCCTGGTCTAAGGAACTCAAGATCCCACCCAATATGATCTTCAACTCCGTTAGCAAGCGTGTTTGAAAATACGAGAATAGAGATGCCGAGAATGACGCCCGGAATAACCAGAGGCAGCAACAACAATATGTATGCGAATTGTTTGAAGCGAAACTCATAACGTTCAAATAAAAAGGCATTGCTTGTGCCGATCGCAATGCTCAGTCCAGTCACACAGCATGCAACAAAGAATGAAACGCCAATGCCGTTCATTAGGCTACGATCATGAAATAAGCCTAATTTAGGTTGGGTATCGTTAATAAACCAATCCCATGTAAAGCCTTTCCATGGTAGTGACGGAAACAGGGAGTCGTTAAAGGCAAAGCTCGCGACGACCACTAATGGCGCAATGAGGTAAACAAAAAATAGGAAGATATAGAGCTGATAGCTCCAGTTGTAGCGATTTGATCTGGGTATAGTAGGAAGCATATAAAGTCCTTAGCTTTTCGCTACTGTCGAAGCGA
>NZ_LWFH01001731.1:0-1882 GCF_001635725.1 Oleiphilus sp. HI0066 | reverse complement strand
CGACACCACAACACCGAAACATTTAAGTGAGGTTCAGAACACAACAATATGCGCACGACTTGGCTACAAAAATCCTGTGATCGAGCTCGTCTCCGAAGAGCAAAATATTCGAATCGTACAATCGCCCGACAATGAAACTATGGTGCGAATGCTCAAAAAAATCATTGTGATTGCTTAGTCGGCTCAACACACGTCATCGACTTTACCTTGATGAAAACGCACGAAAAAGGCATCGCAAAAACCAAAGTGCGTCTAGCAGAAAAACCATTTTTCTTCGCACTCCCTCAAAACAAGGTCGGTACAATTAAAGAAGTAAAAATGCATTTAGAGGAGCTAAAACGCACTGGAGAGCTGGATCGAATTGTTGCGAACTATACGGGTAGCTAAGTAACTATGCGATCCACTGTGAAATGTATGAATGGTAAAAAGGGATACCAAAAATAACGTTCAGAGGGAAGGTCAAGCCTAGTGATAACAGCATGGCTAAGCCAATATCCGCATCGGGAATAGCGCTTCGAATTGCTGCCGGCGCAGCAATATAGGAAGCACTAGCGACTAAAGTCGCAAGAATAAGAACTGAGCCTTCAGGCAGCCCCAAAGCTATACCAGCGCCTGCGCCAATCGCAGCAAATGCAAGCGGTGTGACGCATGCGAAGATAACCAGTTTCCATTGTTTGTATGGGAAGGGACGGAGTGTTTCAGCCGCGGTAAGTCCCATTTCTAACATGAAGATAGCCAAGATTGCTTTGAAGCCTCCTGTCAATAACTCGGTGACCGACGCACCTTGCACTGGCCCGTACATCCAGCCAATCAGAACACCACCAACGAGCAATACAACACCTCGGTTCGTCAATGTTTCATGCCAAATAGCGCGATGAGAAACGCCTTCAACTTGCTTCTCCGAATTGAAAAAACGATAAATGGCGAGGGCAACAATAATCGCTGGAAGCTCTAACATAACCAGATAAAGCGTCGTTTGCGCACCAAACTCAATGTTATTGGACTCTGCATACGTCAGCACAACCGCAAAGGTACCGGCACTAACCGAACCATAGTGAGCTGCAATACTGCTGGCGTTGGCGAGAGATACGCCACAGACAAAACGTAAGATAGGAAGAATTAATAAAGGGCAAATCGCTCCAACTAAGGCGACGGTTAACATCTCCCATATCAAGTTAGTCGAAACACTACCAAATAAGGCCATACCACCCTTCAATCCGATGGTAAGCATTAATAGTAAACTCAGGGTATCGTAGGCTTCTTTTGGAATACTCAAATCAGATTTGAGAAGCCCGGCAACTAGGCCGAGCAAAAAAAACATGACAACGATATCAGGCATAGTAAGTCTTTCGCACAGAACAGTAGCCAAACGGCTATGCAAATCAGAAGAGACAACAAAGGCAAGCGCGTTTTTATTGGTCAGCCTTTTATTGCCGCGAGACTATTGTAAAAGTATTTGTTAGATTCTCATAGCATATAAAACAGCTATATTTCTGAGACCCTCTAAAAATATCCCTCTAAAATGCCTCAATTTTTTCGAATCCAACTGAATAGTTTTATTCGCCGTGTCGAAAATGCGCAGGATCTTAAATGCCTTATAAAAGACCAAGGTGTGACATTAACGCGTAGAGGACGATCTCGAAATTGGACAATCGAACTCAATACAGAACAGTCCATCAACTTACAAAAGAGTATTGAATCAGCGAAACAAGAAAGCTGGCTATGGGTTGCAAATCTGCTTAAGAAGCAGCGACCAGAATTAAATTTGAAAGACCTAAAAACGCTTGCCAAAGAACATTGGCCAATCAGCGTTAATCAACTCATGATGCTCACAGACTGTACGAGCGCACAAGCTAGGCTAGTTATTGACGAAATTGAATGG
>NZ_LWFH01001730.1:0-798 GCF_001635725.1 Oleiphilus sp. HI0066 | reverse complement strand
CAGTTCCCGGAGGTGGAGAAGCGATACGAATGTTGAATTTAACAACACCCTTCTCTTCCGGATAGTTCGCCATCGAATAAGCACGGATAACGGTTTCATCAACTTTTGACTTATATTGCCAAACGTCAAATTTATCCCAATCACCGCGATATTCTTCTTCAATATCAAAGTTTTTGTAGTCAACTTCGTGTGGAGGACATTCAAGCTGAACATAACCACCTGCACGGAAATCGACATTTTCACCTTCAGGAAGACGAAGCGTCAGTTCCTTGATGAAAGTAGCAACGTTCGGGTTAGATTCAACCGTACATTCCCACTTCTTAACACCAAAGACTTCTTCGTCAACTTCAATTTTCATGTCCTGCTTAACAGGAACCTGACACGCTAAACGCCAACCTTCTGCTTCTTCACGACGAGTAAAGTGAGTACGCTCAGTAGGAAGCATGGAGCCACCACCTTCGAGCACTTTACAAGTACACTGCGCACAGGTACCACCGCCGCCACAAGCTGATGAAAGGAATAAGCCTTCAGACGCAAGCGTTTGAAGTAACTTACCACCAGCAGGCGTTTCAATTTTTGAGTTGGGATCATCATTTACAGTGATCGCAACATTACCCGAGCTAACTAGCTTAGCTCGCGCTGCCAAAATTACCGCAACCAACGTTAGAACGATGACGGTAAACATGACAACGCCTAGAACGAGTTCTGCATTCATATAGGATTACCCTTTTAAACCTCTTCGTCTAACAGCTACAGTGAAATACCGCTGAACGACATAAAACCAAGTGACATCAAACC
>NZ_LWFH01001729.1:0-1060 GCF_001635725.1 Oleiphilus sp. HI0066 | reverse complement strand
CAAATACTGGCACCTCGTCTTTGCCGTAATACATCAAATGATCTAACTCTTGCTCAGAGAGTTTTCGATCCAGCAATCCATCAGGCAATGGGTCAGGCTGAAATACAACATCTGAATAGGTTTTAGGGTCATCGTTCCAAAACTTAGTCCGGAACATATTGCGGATATACCCATCCTTACTAACGATGCTCTCCCCATCAGGAAGCTTTAATGATGTGCCTCGCGTCATGCGATCGACCATTTTTTCTAGAAAGGTTCCATCGCGAGCAGACTCATACAACATATCCATCGACAAGCTACGAGAAGGACTCATCGTATTAAAATGTTCGATAGCATGGCGATCCCAACAAGCATGCACGACTCGAAAATGGCCCTTGTCGAGATACAAGGGGATCGTATGAAACCATGACAGGAACATCTGCCATTCTTCGGGGTATGGTTCAAACTGCTCCAGCGTTTCGCGTATTTGGCGATGATTACGCGCGTTATGCTCACGCAAGAACAAATGATCTTCGGCATCGCGACCACGCGTGCAATAACACATCGCATTATATTCATGATTACCCAACACAATTTCAGCCTGGCCAGCATCCACCATGTTTTTAACGATATGAAGAGCCTCGCGAATACGAGGACCTCTGTCGACAATATCACCAACAAAAATGACCTTTCGACTATCATGGCGAAAACATCCGTTTTCATGTTGATAGCCCATTTTAAGCAGCAGCTTTTCTAGCGTTTGGGCGCATCCATGAACGTCACCGATCAGGTCATAACCTTGAACATGTTCACTCATACTACGTCACTTAACTCTCAATTAAGTTATGAGCCCAACCTAGCTTCTTACGACACGTTTCATAGAAATTGTGCGAGGTTGGATGAATCAATCTTACTAAGTAAGGTTTTTTGGTGATACTAACTGTGTCACCTGGCGCTACAGGAATGTGATACTGGCCATCACAACTTACTTGTGGATATATCTCGTTCGCTTCACCAATCACAATCTTTATTTCACTTTTCCCGTCTACCACAATAGGTCTGCTACTCAGCGTATGAGGGA
>NZ_LWFH01001728.1:0-736 GCF_001635725.1 Oleiphilus sp. HI0066 | reverse complement strand
ACTGTCTAACTTCCTTATCTTCCGGTGTTGAAACAGAAGACGGACTCGGAGGCGGCGTTGTCTGAGACTTATTCGCTTGAGGCGCTTCACTTGCAGGCCCTTTACCTTGGCCATGCAAATCATCAAGTAATTTTTCAAACTCGTCATCAGTAATCATGTCCGAATTTGATGATATAGAAGCCTCAAATTCTTTGGTCTCAGGTTTTTCAGGTTCAGCACTCGCTGCGGGAGTATCAGAAGCTGCTGAGCTCGCAGGATCAAACTTCCCTTCGCCATGAAGCTCATCAAGAAGTTTTTCGAATTCGTCATCGGTGATTTCATCAGAAGCACTAGCATCTGATGCCGTATTTGCTTTTGGCTCTGAAGGAATCGGAGACTTACTTGGCGCATCCGCGACTTTATGCTCTTGCAGCTCACCTATGAGGCTTTCAAATTCTTCATCAGAAATATCAGACTCACCTGCTGGAGACGCATCTTGTGATGGAGCAGCATCATTTGTTGAGGCGGGTGTCTCTTGAGCTGGAGCTGAAGTTGGGCCATCAAGCGCATCCAACAACATCTCAAATTCATCGTCTGTAATGTCGCCCTCAGCTGAAGCGATCTGGTCAACGATTTTTGCTCCTTCTTCAGCTGTTTGCTGATCTGTTGAAGGAGTTTGTGGAGCTGGCTCATTCGGAGCAGCTTCAGGTACTTCCTCTGCCACCGGCTCCGCGCCTTGTTCACATGCAAAGCGCTC
>NZ_LWFH01001727.1:0-887 GCF_001635725.1 Oleiphilus sp. HI0066 | reverse complement strand
CTGAAGAAGAACGAGAGCAGCTTGTGTACGACACATTTATATCAAACGCCACCGGCTACATGGAGAGCCTGGCAAGTTGGTGGGGAAACTACACTCCATATATTGATAAACTTACAGTACATGGCATTGAGAACTTAAAAGAAGCACAAGAGCGAGGTAAAGGAATTTTGCTCGTTGGCGGCCACTTCAGCATGCTGGATTTAGCTGGGCCACTTCTTAACTCCGTAACACAATTTGGCTATATGTATCGCCCTCAAAACAACCCTTTGCTTGATGCTGCAATAGAACGTGCGCGCTTAGTCTACAACGCGCGCCCCTACAGCAAACGCCAAGTCAAAGATATGATAGAGGATATCAAGGCCGGCGCTTTAGTGTGGTACGCGCCAGATCAAGATATGGGCAAAAAGCAGTCTGTTTTCGCACCATTTTTTGGAGTACCCGCTTCCAGCATTACAACAACGGCTTGGATCGCGCGCGAAACCGGATGTACGGTACTTCGGCTTGCGCAATATCGTGAAGACAACGATGGTCATTACAGTCTTTACTTTGGAAAACCTTATGAAAACTTTCCAAGCGATGATGAAGTCGAGAATGCAACAATCATCAATAAAGGCTTAGAAGAAGACATTCGACGCCACAAAGAACAGTATCTATGGCTTCATCGCCGCTTTAAGACGCGCCCTGATGGAGAGCCCAGTCTTTACTAATAAAAAAGAGCCGAACGGATATGCGCTTTCAACGTTTAAATAGCTTTAACCCCTTTAATACTAGAGTTGGCCTTGCGCTTGGGGGTGGCGCAGCAAAGGGCGTTGCACATATCGGTGCGATCAAAGCGCTCAAACAAGAGCGTGTATCAATCGACTATGTTTCCGGCACAAGTATCGGCG
>NZ_LWFH01001726.1:0-776 GCF_001635725.1 Oleiphilus sp. HI0066 | reverse complement strand
AAACCGAAGAGAAACCTGTTGATGTACCTGTTGTTGCAGATCAGCAAAAGCAAGCTTATAAGCCAGAACAAAAAGCGAAGCCTGAGCCGAAGTCTAAACCTAAACTTCAAGAAAAGGTTGCTAAAGCTAAGGTTCCTGTAAAAGCTGAAAAACCAAAGAAAGATCTTACAAAGAACGCATTGAATGTGAGTAAAAAAGATCTTCCGGTGCGTCTAAAATTGTGGTCTTTAGGTACCAGTTATCAGGAACAGGGTGCGCTTGTTTTAAAAACGCCTACTATGCAAATGGGTGATGGCGATTTTTATTCTCAAGTATGGCTAACTCTGACCTCAGAAAAGCTTGAAGTGAACAGCTCTTCAGACATTGATGAGAATCTTGCTGGTATTGGTATTCGTGTAAACGGTGGTGATTTGATTCCTTTTGATCGTATTCAAGCAAAAAATGCAGGTGTGTTAGAAGGGGATTGGATAAACAAATTATCAGAAGGTGGTGAGCTTGAGATTATGCTCGGGTTCTTCCCTGATAAAGACTTAGATAGTCCCGTATTTAAGCGTGTTGCATCAATCAACGATTTATCTAGTCTTGTACCAACTTACTACAAGCTAAAATAGCCGCAGGCAAGATCGAGTGAACGTGAAAGGCAGAGTAGTTTTACTCTGCCTTTTTTATTGGATTTCTTACAAAACAAAACTTGTCTCTTTACCTCTTTTTAGTACTCTTCCTATTCAAATTCGTTATCAATCAAGTTAAGGAGCTATGATGCAATTTCTTCATAC
>NZ_LWFH01001725.1:0-1393 GCF_001635725.1 Oleiphilus sp. HI0066 | reverse complement strand
TCGGTTTCGTTTGAAAACTAATTAAATTTCAAAGCCCGTGTTAACAGTACACGTGCCGGTTTCGACTCTAAATCAAACGAGTGTTTGAAACATACGTTCGCTTGTATGCTTTGTCAAGCATTACGAGAAACTAAAAGAGAACAAACAGGAGTGCGTCTCGCACAAAAACGCGAACCTTTAAACAAGGGAGAATTAAACGAGGGTTATGCTAGGGTATCGAGAAGAGTACCAAGTACTTCATCCGCGGTGCGAACTACTTGTGATGACGCTTCAATAGAACGTTGATATAAGCGAAGTTCAATGATTGGTTCGACAACATCATTTGTACCATCAGCACCATCTACGGTTCCAGCACGTACGATGTCAGCAGCTGCCTTTTCGGCACCTTCTAACCCTGTGCGTACACCGCTCAATCCGATTTCTGATACTGCATTGATATTCATTTGCCAAACCATTGATTAATTTCTGATCAATTTAATTGAAGCAAAGCTTGGTTGGCTGTGCAAGCATTGAGCCTATCTTTTACACAGTTAAACAATCTAAATGTATATATTTACCAAATTCTGCAGAAACGCTACCTGATTGATGCGGCAAAACACCTAAGCAAGGTGCATTTATAGCTTGGCGCAAAGTATGAACATTTTCATCAAAATAGCTCATTTGGTCTGAAGATTGTTGATTCGCAATCCAACCTGCTAATACAAGCCCGTCATTACGGATCGCTTCTGCGGTCAGTAATGCATGATTCAAACAACCAAGCTTCATTCCAACCACAACAATAACTGGATAACCTAATTCTTTGGCGAGGTCTGCCATGGTTTCGCGAGGACTAATTGGTACTCTCCAACCTCCAGCACCCTCAACAAGCGCGAAGTCTACCTTGCTCATTAACGCGCCGCGCACGTATCCGGTCAATCGCGAAGCGCTAACTGCCTTCTTAGATATACTTGCCGCGATATGCGGCGAACACGCAGTCTCCAGTGCGACTGGATTTACCTGGGCATAAGGCAATTTGACTGATGATGCCTCAATCAAAGCTAATGCGTCTTCGTTTTTCATCTGGCTATCGAGCATTTCACAACCCGCTGCCACCGGCTTTAGCCCTAGGGTGCTCATTCCTTGCCGATACGCTTCTTCTAGCAAGCGACAACTAGAAAAAGTTTTACCTACTTCAGTATCTGTACCGGTTACAAAATATTTTTTCATTAATCACTCATCGTTTTTTCTTAAGCACAAAATACGCAACTTGATAGGTTGCTGGGTAATGCCCCTTTGGATGCCGAAAGTCTTCATATGCTTGAAGTACTCGTTTTAGCTTACCCTTACCTGCAAGCCCCTTTGAGCGACCTCTCGAGATATTATGCGCACCGATCGCTTTTAAATCCTTCATTAA
>NZ_LWFH01001724.1:0-1187 GCF_001635725.1 Oleiphilus sp. HI0066 | reverse complement strand
AGCAACAGGCGTTGTCACTCCTCTAACTATCGCAGGAACGCAGGATACCTCAGATGACACAGTGGTAAATATTACTCGTCTACTTCAAAGTTTGGATACCGATGGTGACCCAGATAATGGTATTGAAATTGCTGATGAAGCTTCAGATGTCGCGACTGCTGTCGATTTTACTCAATCCATAACTGACTTTGCTAATAGCACTGCTGTTACAACGCTTGTAGCAAATTCTGGATCAACGACTACGGCACTTATTTCAGAAGATCAGGCGATTTCTCACCTTGAAGAAACGCTGATTGAAGAAGGAGAAACCTTTACGCCTAGCAGCAGTATCGCAGGTATTTGGACAACCGACGATGATGAAAATGACTTGCTTGCTTTTGTTTTCTTCCAAGATGGCACGTATGTGCATATGGAAGTTGATATTGACGATGCCAGTGAAACTAATGGTATGGAATGGGGAACTTACTCCCGCAATGATGAGACGGGTTTATTAGAGCTTGGTATTACTTTTGACAATACTGATACAGGATTATTCGTTTTCTCTGCGGCGGATCCTGCGAATATTTTCGCTCAAGTTGACGATGACGTACTAACTCTTGAGTTCGATGACAATAACAATGGCACTATTGATGAAGACGAGTCGCTTGATCTTACACGTTCTGCTAACAGTGATATTTTAGGTGCATGGACTAATACCTCTACAGAAAATGAATTACTCGCTTTTGTTTTCTTTGACAACGGTACCTATGCGCATCTAGAAGTTGATGAGGAAGCTCCAAACAATCCTGAGAATCCAGATGAAGTGAGTGGGATGGAATGGGGCACTTACTCTATTAACTCTGAAAATGACGCTTTGACTGCTTCGATTACTTTTGACGGTAATCTTGATACGGGCTTGACGGACACTCTTTCCGAGTCAATTCCGTTATTTGCTAAAGTTGAAGGAGATACTTTAACGCTTCAGTTTGATGAAGATGAGAGTGGCGTTATTAGTTCAGAAGAAGAGTTGGTGTTGAATCGAGCGCCAATGCCTGTGTACGAGAAACTGTCTAATTAATGGCACTTTTGATAAAACTAATATCGAATATGCAAAACTACAGTTGTACAAGAACTGACGTCGTATATTGGGTGTGATCTTAATTAGCCTAAGCTAGCCTTTAAGGGAGAATCAATCGTTATAAGACTGA
>NZ_LWFH01001723.1:0-871 GCF_001635725.1 Oleiphilus sp. HI0066 | reverse complement strand
TCTGCATAGACGACTGCACTCGATCCACAATCAGCTGAAGAGCTTCATTAAGATCTGCAGCTGCATTGACTTCCTGTACTATGCCGCGAAGCGTGGCCAGCATTGCTCAACCCCTATTATTTGACGCTAGTCCACAGTAAATAAGTGGCTAGACAAATCTTTCAATGCACGTCGGTAGACTTCTCGCTTGAAGGAAACTACTTGACCCAATGGATACCAGTAGCTCACCCAATCCCAACCATCAAACTCTGGCGTTTCGCCATTGCTCAAAGAGATGCTTTCGTCCTGCCCGATCATTCTCAACAAAAACCATTTTTGTTTTTGGCCAATACAAACCGGATGGGAGTTATGTCGGACTAAGCGTTTTGGCAAGCGATATCGTAACCAGCCCTCAGTCTGCGCAACAATCTGAACATCTTTTTGCACTAAACCGATCTCTTCATAAAGCTCTCGATACAATGCTTGTTCTGGCGTTTCGTGAGGTTTTATTCCCCCCTGAGGAAACTGCCAAGAAGTTTGTCCAATTCTACGCGCCCATAGCACCTCATTCTGTTGGTTAGCAAGAATAATTCCGACATTCGATCTAAAACCGTCAGAATCAATCACAACCATTCCTAATAAAATTTCGTTTCAGCCATTGTTCCAGAAAAAGCAAAATGCAGCAATCGTAAGGCTCGGTAAATACGAGCTATCACACACATAAAGACCTTCATTTCCTTAAACATTAGACACACTATTGGTCGCACTTCAGTTTTTTATTTCCTCTGTCGTATAACCTGTTATGCTGCGCCAACGTTCAATTTCGCAATGGAGTAAGATGCGTGGCACTGGCAATTTTTGATCTAGACAACACCCTTATCGCAGGCGATAG
>NZ_LWFH01001722.1:0-644 GCF_001635725.1 Oleiphilus sp. HI0066 | reverse complement strand
TTGCGACGACTGATTTAGAAAAAAGCTATCGCGTTAATCTTAATATGATTGGTATTGATGGTCGTCCTGCAGTGAAAGACTTGCGTACGATCATTAGTGAATGGTTGAGTTACCGTACTGATACCGTTACACGCAGGCTGCAATATCGCTTAGATAAAGTTGAGCGTCGCTTACACTTATTGGAAGGCTTATTGGTCGCCTTTCTTAATATTGATGAAGTCATTCATATTATTCGTACTGAAGATGAACCTAAAGCCGTCTTAATGGCGCGGTTTGGTTTAACTGAAGTGCAAGCTGATTACATTCTCGATACCAAGTTGAGACAGTTAGCACGTCTTGAAGAGATGAAAATCAAGGCGGAGCAAGAAGAGCTCGAAAAAGAGCGTGCTTACTTGCAAAAAGTACTTGGCTCAAAAGCGCAGATGAAAAAGCTCATCAAGAAAGAGCTGCTCGCTGACGCTGAAAAATATGGTGACGATAGACGCTCTCCGTTGGTTGTTCGTGGTGATGCAAAAGCCTATTCCGAAACTGATTTAGTCAGTTCTGAGCCAGTGACCGTCGTGTTATCTGAAAAAGGCTGGGTACGCGCTGCGAAAGGGCATGACATTGATCCAAAAGGCTTGAACTACAAAGCTGGCGATAGT
>NZ_LWFH01001721.1:0-1065 GCF_001635725.1 Oleiphilus sp. HI0066 | reverse complement strand
AGCGCGCTCAACACGATTAATTTCATCACCACCACGCGGTCCATGTTCGATAATCCAGAGAATTCCACGATCTTGATCGAACACAATGCCCTGAGCGTTGCGATGCCCATACGACCATATTTCAGCTTGTGCGCCTGCTTGATCGACGAATGGATTGTCTGCAGGCACTCGACCATCAGCATGTAAACGAATCACTGTACCTGCATGATTCGACAAATCTTGCGCCCAATCTCGCTCTCCACGATCCCCTGAGGTGAGAAATAAATAGCCCTGATCATCAAATGCGATGCGGCTGCCAAAGTGGCGACCACCAGAAGAAATAGCATTGCTCACAAACAACTCTTCATGTTGCGTAATAGCGCCATCTGTCAACTGAAAACGGGCTAAAGCTGTTGAGGTGCCATTAGAATGTGCTTTGCTATAACTGGCATAAATCCACGGTTCCTCTGGATAGTCGGGATGGATAGCAAGATCTAACAATCCGCCCTGCCCGCCAAAGGCCACTGGCCAAACATTTCTAAGCGATGTTTGGCCTTTGTCTTTCAAAGAAAGCACTTTTATGGCCCCGGCCCGTTCTGAAACAAGCAGTGTTGTCTCATCTAAAAATTCCATTGACCAGGGTAATTCGAAGCCTTTCGCAATAAGTTCTATTCGCGACTCACTCGCAACAGACATTGGAATACAGCAACACGCGACCACCATACACATTAGATTGTGCAATTTTTTTGAACATTTCATTGCATAAGTTCCGGTCTTTCAGCCAAAAGATGGTTCATATACTAGAGCCATTCTCGGTTGGATTGAAAGCCGAAACCATCGAATAACAGTTCGAATAATAGTAAGGAGAAACATATGAACTACCTACGCCGTAACGAAGACAGAGGCCATGCAAATGTTGGCTGGCTAGACAGCAAACATAGCTTCTCTTTTGGGCACTACTATGACCCCGCACATATGGGCATTTCTGCTCTGCGGGTGATCAATGATGACACTGTGGCGCCAAACATGGGTTTTGATACTCATGGGCATCAAAACATGGAAATCATTTCGTATATTCTTGAAGGT
>NZ_LWFH01001720.1:0-430 GCF_001635725.1 Oleiphilus sp. HI0066 | reverse complement strand
GCTAAAAATGAAAAAAGTAGTATTAGCGAGCGCTTTATTGGCAGCGAGTGTATCTGCACAAGCAGGTTTGATAACAACTGTTGAAGCCGAAAATCAATTTGTAAGTACAGTATCTGATAGCCTAGATATCATTGATTTTGACGAAGGCAATGTAGGTAATATCTCTGGAGACTACACAGTCTACTCAACGCCAAGTGGTACAAATCAAAGTGCGCCTCCTTTTGGCATTACCAGTGAATATTTGAGTGTTCCAAACCCTAACCAAAATGGTTCAGCAACTATTTTGCTTGACGAAACTTACAACTTTTTCGGTTTGTTTTGGGGATCGGTTGATGACTACAACAGCATTACGTTCTACAACGGTGATGTGAGCGACGATAACAATATCGTAGCGTCGATCTCTGGTGATCAGATTGATGATCTACTTGCA
>NZ_LWFH01001719.1:0-935 GCF_001635725.1 Oleiphilus sp. HI0066 | reverse complement strand
CAATCGTTTTGATGTTGTAAGTGCTCGATCTCTGCGAAGTCTACGCTCACCAAAACTATTTTGGCCGAGTGTAAACCGCCAAGCTTAGCTTTCACTCCTTCATTGATCGCTTTGTAGTAGCCTTGCGTACTTTCCCAACTCATGCCGCCGAGAAGGCCTATTGTTTTCATTTGTTGGACTCCGAGAAAATTGATCTGACAATCAAAACATATTTCGTCTAGGCTTGTCTTGAATTATGAAATGTAGGACTGAATGGTGACTAACGAGCTAGTACTTGTTGATGAGATGGGAAAGAAGTTAGGCCTTGCCGATAAGCTTGAGGCACATCAAAAAGGCTTGTTGCATTTGGCTTTCTCTCTAGTGGTCTATCGAGTTGTTGATGGTCAACGCGAGTACCTTCTCCAGAAACGTGCCGCGACTAAATACCATGGAGCAAACCTATGGAGTAATACCTGTTGTTCCCATCCTTTTGATGAAGAATTGCCAGCTGCGGCTGTTCAGCGCAGAGTCGGAGAAGAGCTTGGAATAACGCAAAAATTAGATCTTAAGGAATTAGAGCCTGTTTTGTATCGAACGGAAATGCAAAACGGTCTTATTGAACATGAGTATGACCATGTATTTGTTTCTAATGACACAATCTTCGACTTTGAGTTGAACCCTCAAGAAGTCAGTGAAACAGCATGGGTATTAGAATCGGATTTAAAGACTGATCTTGTGAAGAACCCAGGAAAATACACGCCTTGGTTACCCTTCGTTCTGGGTCGAATTCC
Organism: Oleiphilus sp. HI0066; assembly: GCF_001635725.1. Lineage (NCBI taxonomy): Bacteria > Pseudomonadati > Pseudomonadota > Gammaproteobacteria > Oceanospirillales > Oleiphilaceae > Oleiphilus > Oleiphilus sp. HI0066. The sequence continues at coordinate 165 of NZ_LWFH01001719.1, read as the reverse complement.
TTCCTAAGTTTAAGTTGCGAGTACTTTTGCATTACTAAGAGCCTGTATTACACTTTGTGAAGTGGCGCACGTTTTAGTGCATATTCAAATATGCGATGAAGGTTACGGATAAACCGATATGGCGATTGCATGGTTAAGAAAAATGTTTGGTGTAAGTGCAGTTAC
>NZ_LWFH01001718.1:0-1505 GCF_001635725.1 Oleiphilus sp. HI0066 | reverse complement strand
CCGGTCCATTTCCCGCCAATGAAGCGCATGCCTTTTTCTATCGCACAAGGCTCGACACACGCATCATAAACTTTTTTTCGACCATAACTATCTGTTTCTACGCGGCTTTTCATGTTTCTTTACTCATTTTAAGCAGGTTACTAAAAGTATACTAATTGATATGGGGAGGTAGGTAACAATAATATACCTAAAGTGATTAATTAACCACTATTACTTATCCAACAGTCCATACACAGCGAGGAAAGAAGCCATGAGTAATATCTTGATTATCAATGCACACCATAAATATCCATTCTCAGAAGGTCGATTAAATGGCGCTCTGGTCCAAATGGCAGATGAACTATTAAAAGCAAAAGGGCATGAAGCACGAATTGTAAACATCGATGAAGAGTGGAATGTTGAAACTGAGCTTGAAAACCATCAATGGGCTGACACGATAATTCTTCAATCACCCGTGAACTGGATGGGCGTACCTTGGACCTTTAAGAAATATATGGATGAAGTCTATACCGCAGGCATGGGAGGACAATTATGCAACGGTGACGGTCGTCATGAGGATGCTCCCAAGAAAAACTATGGTGCGGGCGGTACGCTCACGGGTAAAAATTATATGTTGTCTCTGACCTTTAACGCACCAAAAGAGTCATTTGATGACGAAAATGAATATCTATTCCAAGGCAAAAGCGTCGATGACTTGTTTTTCCCGATGCATATGAACTTCCGCTTCTTTGGTATGAAAGCGCTTCCCACTTTTGCGAGTTTCGATGTGATGAAAAATGCGGAAGCTGAGAGTGACTTCAAGCGTTTCTCTAAGCACATTGAAGAGAATTTTTAATCCAATCGGGAGTAATTCCTTATGAATACGCGAATTAAAAAGACCATTCTGGGGTTGGTTCTATTTTCGTCCGCCTCAGTTTCGGATGCTCAGGAGGTTCCTTTAGCGCACGTCTCTTCACCCGAGTACTACCATGTGCTGTTGGAAAACGAACACGTACTGGTGCTTAGAATGGTGCTACAGCCAGGAGAGTCTGATATGCCTCATCGTCATCACAACGAGACGGTTTACTTTCAAAAAGGTGGCCAGCTGACAATTACCGAAGAAAACGGAGAGTCCTTTGTCGCAAATGTTCCTGATGGGCACGTGATGTGGCACGAAGCATGGGCACATCAAGTTAGCAATACGGGTGATACTGAAGTAGTCGCAATTATCGTTGAATCAAAGGTAAGCCGCCATGAGCAATAGCAAACAGATTATGATCGATATCTTATCTGATGCTGTATGTCCTTGGTGTGTTATAGGGTATTACAGAATTCAGGCCGCAATCAAAGACCTGGGTATCGAAGACCAAGTCTCCATACGGTGGCATCCATTCGAACTGAATCCCTCTATTGCGGAAGAAGGTGAGAATCTCAGAGAGCATCTTGCAGCTAAATATGGAACGACGATTAACGGAAGTATTGAGGCACGTAAGCGTTTGACGGCTTTGGGCCAAGAGGTGGGCTTT
>NZ_LWFH01001717.1:0-993 GCF_001635725.1 Oleiphilus sp. HI0066 | reverse complement strand
CGTCCAAGTCTTGAGAAGGTATGGCAAGTGAGTGTGGCAAGTGTTGAGAAGATGACTGCGCAGCCGGAGTTTGAACTTTACGCACGCTCGGAGTCACCGCACCACGCTAACCTTAGTACAACACTCTCATCAGATGTCATTGCCTTACCCGCCTTAATCGGCGAAAAGGTAAAACAAGGCGACGTAATTGTTCAGCTTGACGATACCGACGCACGTATTGCGAGTACTCAAGCCCTTGCAGATGTTCAAGAATTGAAGGCGCGTATCAAATCAGAACATAACAGACACAAAGCCGATCAACGCGCGCTTCAAAGCGAACAAAGAATGTATGAGATCGCGAAGGATGCATTGGTTCGACAGCAGAAGCTAAACGCATCGCAATTAGTCGCAATTGAGCGCAAACAACTCGCCGAATCGAACGTCGCGCAATCTGAATTAGCAGTCACCAATCGCGAACAGAGCATTCAAGACCACGAGCCACGTTTAGCGCAACTTCAAGCTCAACTTAAAAGAGCAGAAGCTAGACTTGAGTTGGCACAACGCGACTTAGGCAAAACAAAGATCACAGCTCCCTTTGACGGTAGCATCACCTCGGTAAATGTATCACCAGGCGAGCGTGTACAAGCAGGTGCAACCATTGCCACTATATTTGATACAGCAAAGGTCGAATACAAAGCTCAAATCCCGAACAGCGTTTTAGCTTCAGTTAGCACGGCAATAGCAATTGGAGAAAAAGTGCATGCCGTTGTCAAAAACAAAAACTTCGTATTGGATCGTTTGTCAGACTCAGCCAATCTAAGCCATGGCGGCCATGATGCGTGGTTCTCAGCCGAGGATTCATCCCAGATCCCGCTTAATCAGAGCGTTAAGCTAGTCATGAAGTTACCAGAGCAACAAGACGTCATAGCCCTCCCTATCTCATCAATTTATAGCACTAACCTCGTATTTAAAGTGGTCAATGACCGACTTGAATCACTGAACGTGGACATCATT
>NZ_LWFH01001716.1:0-811 GCF_001635725.1 Oleiphilus sp. HI0066 | reverse complement strand
CGTGCTGTCATTCATACAGAAATCAAGCAGAGTACCGATGTTATTCGTTTGGCGCTCCAGAATGCGATAAATTCGCTGCCCAAGCGTGCACGCGAATTTAGTATTTCTCTTAATCCTCAAGATATTCCAATCGTACAGCCACTCATTGAAGAGATCGATAAGGAGGTCGCAGTCGTGCCATCACCACATTTGGCGAGGGGCGGCTGCTTAGTTGAGACAAGTCAGCAGGTGGTTGACTACACGATTGAAAAACGCTTCCAACACGCTGTACAAAGCATGCTGTTGCAAGCAGCGAAATCTCAAAATTTCGAGGTCCATCAAGAATCCCCCGCGACATTAGAAAGCCATGTTGATTTCGCGAGTGAAGTGCTAGAAGACGCGCCTGACCAAGATATTTCGCAAGATGAAAATGGATTAAATCCAGATGGCTGATCTGCTATCACGCATTACCGATTTTCAGCAAGCATCGGAGAATATTGAACACTTCGAGCCTGTCATCAGTGGGCGACTTACGCGAATGATTGGCCTTACCCTTGAGGCAAAAGGTTGTAAAGCAGTCGTCGGTGACCGCTGTTTAATTCAAGGCTCCAATAACGAAGAAGTCGAAGCAGAAGTCGTCGGTTTCGACGAAGACAGCACCTATCTTATGCCGCTAAGCGTGGTGAAGGGGTTTCAACCTGGAGCCAAAGTGACTCCGCTACCCAGCGCTAATGATGTGCCCGTAGGTATGTCGTTACTTGGTCGAGTGCTCGATGGCTGTGGTAACCCTATTGATGGTAAAGGCGATTTGCTTGCCGAGAGCTATGTACCT
>NZ_LWFH01001715.1:0-1010 GCF_001635725.1 Oleiphilus sp. HI0066 | reverse complement strand
GCGTAGTGATAAAGGCAGCCCAACCGAAATTATTCTTGGCAAAAAACAGATACAACGAGATATCAAAATACGCGCGAGCTCATTGATGAGCCTGCCAGCTATCGCGGCACGCACTAACTGCTTATGTACAGTGCCACGAAGAGTTGCCGCAAATGCACAACAAACGCTTCCACTCGAAACTTATGAGCTCCCCTTCGAGACCAATAAAATCAAAGCATATATGATCTATCACCGAGACAAACGCAATAATCAGGCACATTCTTGGCTTCGCGGTCAGATCAATATGCTCTTAGATAAACTTAGACAATCAGGGTCATGAGAGCGGCTATAATACGTCGAAACCAATGCAGTTTTTGTTCAACTAAATGCAAGCCAAATCAATATTCCCACGGATAAAAACTTGGCATATCCGTAGAGCATTTCTGTTTATATTCAGCAGGCCGCTTTTCTAAGAAAGCACTAACGCCCTCTTTACCGTCAGCAATACTTTGGTAAAACATCCCTAGAGAATCAATTTTATGTGCTTCTAAAGGATGTCCTTTTGCCGAATTTCGATACAGCATCTGGCGAGTAAGCGCTAGCGCAACAGGACTATGCTTAGCAATTCGACGAGCTAGAGCATAAGCCTCATTAAGCAACTCTTCAGCTGGCAATACATTCGTCACAAATCCAATATCTTTTGCCTCAGCACCATCAATAATGTCACCGGTAAAGCAAAGTTCTAATGATTTTGGTAAACCGACAATACGGGGCAAGAACCAAGAGGAGCATGCTTCAGGAACGATGCCTATCTTGTTAAACACAAATCCAATCCGCGCTTTTTCGGACGCGAGACGAATGTCCATTGCGCAAGTCATTGTGGCACCAATACCAACCGCGGCACCGTTAATTGCAGCAATAATCGGCTTACGACATTTATAAATTTCGAGCGTTAACTTGCCACCCTCATCACGAATACCGTCATGAATCTCAGGGGCATCAAGACGGTCATTCATATCATCTAAAGTAGG
>NZ_LWFH01001714.1:0-1170 GCF_001635725.1 Oleiphilus sp. HI0066 | reverse complement strand
TCAGTGCCAAGGTCAGCAATTGTCTAGCAGCAGAAGTTTTAAGCGATGAAAGCATGACTTACTTTTCATGCATTTTGCTAGCGCTGAGTCTCGATTTAGTGCAGTTAATTCTCTTCTTGCAGCTTATAATGTTGATCCTTTAGAGCCCATATTTAAGTTCAATAATGCTTAGAAAAAACCAAGAATTCCTTACAATATTGAATTCTATTAAATTCAACAGCTTACAAAATGTAAGCCTTACAAAGGTTGCTTAAGACATGATAAACAAAATGAAAGTGCTTTTAGCTCCAGCTTTACTAGCGGTTGCTTTACCTGCGCAGGCTGTTTTGATCGATTTTACGTCAACCGAATGGGCTGGTGTAAATGGTGAAGAAACGTATACAAATGATGTTGCAGGAATTGGCGATGTCACACTAAGAGCAAACGTTGGCACTTTAACGTTTAATGGCAACGAGGGTCCGGGTGCAATCGGTGGCCTTGTTGGTGATGGCGACGGTATCGGTATTAAAAAGCATGGTGATCGTGACGAGATCAATAACCCTCAAGGTGGCGACAAGATCGAGAAACTAACAGTGACGTTTGATGCGTCAGTAGTTATTGATGAGATCTTGGTGTTGGATTTGTTTAATAACGAATATCTTGGTTATCGTTTGAAGCCTGGCCCATATGCTGATTCGCCATTTATTCCTGCAGGTCCTGGTAGTGCTGGTGGTGCTGGCTTCTTAAGCATTCTGACTGGCTTTGATAGCACAGATCGTACGTCTTGGATCCAATTCACTGTACCTCAGGGTGCTGGTGACGACTCTGATCAAGACTTCGCTTTAGCAGGTTTAAGAGTGACTGCTGTTCCAGAACCTCGCACGTTAGCGCTCTTAGGTTTGGGGCTTCTTGGTCTAGCTCGTATCCGAAAGCGCGTTTAAGCAACGACTTTGCCTAGAACTAGATCTTACGTCGTTGAGTAAACGAAAAAGCAGCCAACTGGCTGCTTTTTTTATGTCTTTTTTCGTTCTTACACAGGTTTTCTACTGAATACGCCGAGGATAGGCGTACCTTGTTTTCGCAATATAGGCTGGATATCACGATAAAGCGCGTGGTACTTGTAGAAAGGCACGCGAGGAAACAAGTGATGAATAGCGTGCAGGTTTTGACCAACCCAGATCCATTCAAAAG
>NZ_LWFH01001713.1:0-693 GCF_001635725.1 Oleiphilus sp. HI0066 | reverse complement strand
GTAACACTACTAAGAGCAAAATCATCACAGCAGAACCCGCTAACACGGGTTGTAAAAGCGGATGTAAGCCCGACTTCACGTAGGCTTTGCGCACTAGCCAATAAGTGGCCAGCGTCGCCAAGATCAGCCCCAGATCTGTTAGTAAGGAAGTAGCATCAAGATTTGAGAGAAAGTCCATCACAGTGACTGCTCTCTTTCATCTTTCGAAACGAGCTTTGCGAATAGCCATGGCATTGTAATCAAGGTAAACAGTACACTGACGCAGATGGCAACCAGAATAGCCAGCCATTCTTTTTGGATTAAATGCCAGTGATCCATGATGCCAATACAAGACGGCAGAATAAGCAGCGGGATATACAGGGTAAGGGTTTGGCTAGAGCGTTCTAGGTACTTGCCGGGCTTGCCACGAAATACACATATAGCAAACACAATCAACAAACCAATAATCGCACCCGGAATAGGAATACTAAGTTGATCGACCAACCATGTGGCCAGCACGCTAATAAGACACAGGCTAACTAAGCCAAACACCATGTTCTTCTGCCCAAAACTTTTAATTATTAATATTCACAAGCTCGAGATAATAACGGAGATCATCCACGGCTCAAGCCTGTTTGCTGAATATCCGGCATACAAAGGCCTAAGTTGTTCAATGCAGCTTAATCGTCACTGTAATTGATATGACCTGCGTAA
>NZ_LWFH01001712.1:0-1105 GCF_001635725.1 Oleiphilus sp. HI0066 | reverse complement strand
TATCGACTTACTAACGGCAGCCGATGTGCTTTATGACCGAGACAATCATAACTTATTGGACCAATGGTGTGAGACGAGTAAAGAAGTACTGCTCGCGGATTCGCGTATGAAAATACTCCCTAGTGACAAATTCGAGTTATTGGAAACCCACGAAGCGCGTACGTGGCCAGATCTCAATGAGTTTGAAGAATTTAATCAGGTGAGAATTTACGGATTAGAATAACCAACCCTTCGCTGTCTTCTCATGTGCTGTTCTATACTGTCCTCACCTCGGGATACCAATGGACACATCATTCAAAATGGTGGTTCAGGCGAAAATGTCAGACGCTCCCTTGTCTCGGGGTGCGTGATTCCAAGCTTCCAAGCATGCAACATCAATCTAGTGCTTGCAGCTAAAGCCGATCCCGTTGCATACAAGTTATCACCTAAAATTGGATTCCCCAGTGACATCATGTGGACACGTAACTGATGGGTACGCCCCGTGACAGGCGTGAGCCGCACGCGCGTTCTATCGTTTAAACGCTCTAGTACCTGGTAATCCGTGTGCGCAGCTTTTCCCTCTTCGCTCACCATTTGCTTCGGTCTGTTTGGCCAGTCTGTCATCAAGGGTAATGTCACCTTACCTTGGTCTTCCTCTAGCTGACCAAAAACAAGGGCAACGTAGGCTTTATCGACCTCGCGATCATGAAACTGCCTGCTGAGCTCACGATGCGCATCAGCCGTTTGCGCGAGCACCATTAAGCCTGACGTTGCGCAATCAAGCCGATGCACAATACGTGCAGTTGGATGATCTTGCTGAATGCGTCGCACTAAACAATCTTGCTTATCTGGTCCACGCCCAGGAACACTGAGTAGACCCGAAGGTTTATTCGCAATAATCAGCGTGTCATCCGCATAAAGCGTTTCAGCTTTGTCCAAAGCAGCTCACCAAACAGTTAACGAAAGCGGTATTATACAAACTCAAACAAATTGCAGATACGGAAAATATTCAATGATCAACCGATTCTTTGCGGGCACAAGTTATCTTTTTGAAGGATTCAAAATCGTCTGCTCGCCCGGCTTCAGATGGTTTTTAGCCGTGCCCATCATCGCCAATATCATTCTT
>NZ_LWFH01001711.1:0-11195 GCF_001635725.1 Oleiphilus sp. HI0066 | reverse complement strand
CAAGCTCATTTAACCAATGGTAAGCGCATGCACCCAAGAGGCTCATGCCACTGCGGCAGCGTCAGCTTCCACGTCGGAGCTTCTAGTCTTTGTCCTTTTAATAGCTGTTATTGCTCTATGCTGTCTAAAAACTGCAGGAGGTGGCGGCTATGCCATCAATCTCGGAGCCGACGCGAAAACATTAAAAATAGAGGGTGAAGAAAATATCACTGTTTACCATGCATTGATAAAAGATGAAGAAACAGGTGAAACAAACATAAGCCCAGCAGAAAGACGATTCTGCAAAAAATGTGGAAGTTCATTATGGCGATGTGATCCGCGTTGGCCGGAGCTTGTGCATCCATTTGCTTCAGTCATCGACACCGAATTGCCAATCCCTCCTGAACACTCACACATGATGCTCAACTCAAAAGCTTCATGGGTAGAAGTCGATAAACAAACACACGATAAATGCTTCGCAGAATACCCCGATGAATCGCTCGCCGATTGGCACCTTCGTTTAAACTTAAACGCTTAGCCCTAACAGATTAATGCTTTGCCTCATCGGCCCTTTAACTTGACCGCTTCAGCCTGAGTCTTCTGATAGTACTTCCCTAAACTCTTATCCGCTGCCCTACGCTCAGCAAGACTCGCTGAATTCAGAGCGTTTTCTCGTAATAATTTTTGATAATTCGCTAATCGTCGCGCACTCAACTCACCGTCCTGAATCGCTTTTTGAACTGCACAGTCTGGTTCTTCACCGTGAATGCAATCGTTAAACTTGCAACGTAGAGCAAGCTTTTCGATATCAGAAAATGCCTCATGGATACCGTCTTCTACATCGCTAAGCTGAAGCTCTCGCATCCCCGGCGTATCCAATAACAACGCACCTTGCGGAAGCGAGATCAATGCGCGTGAAGTGGTTGTATGCCGACCTTTACTGTCATCTTCACGAATACCGCCGGTACTTTGCAGCTGTTCACCAAGCAATGTATTTGCGAGTGTCGACTTACCGACTCCAGAGGAACCTAATAATACAATTGTCTCACCCTCGACGAGCCAAGGCTCAAAGTCTTCATGAGACGCTACATCAAGTGCATTGACGGCTAAGACAGATAAATTCGGATCAATACTTTGTACCTGTGATACTAAAGCCTCAACATTATCAGCGAGGTCTGCCTTTGTAATAACAACCACAGGATCAGCATCCGCTTCATTGACCAAAGCTAAAAAACGCTCAATACGATTTAAGTTGAAATCATGATTCGCCGAACTCACGATAAACGCTGTATCTACATTCGCCGAGATCAACTGCTCTTTCACTTCACTACCCGCAGCCTTGCGTGCGAAACGACCTTTACGTTCAAGCAAACGATGAAAACGATAGGCACTGTTTTGACTACCTTCACTCTCTTCAATCAACAAAAGCCAGCCCCCCACCACAATAGGCGGCATACTTGGAACAATACTCAAGGCAAACGTTTACTCGCCAGTATCTACTAATAACTCCGAGCGGTGTTGTTCAACAGCACGCGCTGCGGTCACATCGCCCCATTCATCAAGCGAGACTTGTTGCTGAAAAAAAGACTGCCATCCGAGATTTTGAAGTATGTTAAGTTGGATCATAAGCGCTCTCTAAAATTCTGACTTAACCTTAGTCAACATTTTCTGTTCTGCGGTATCACAATTGCGAATGTCTTGTTAACGTAGAAGCCTACGATCGATAAATCTAAGCTATCTTAAAAAATCTAACTAATATTGCTCACATCGCAGCAGGATGATCTTTAATATGCCTGATACGAAAACCATGTCTCATGTTGTATTGCTCTCAGGTATTTTGGGTCTGTCAGCATGCTCAGCCCTTCAAAAAAGTGATACGCATATGGCCTGCGAAGGTCATGCTCAGTATCAAGTGACGTACGAAAGCATATGGAGCGAAGAGACTTTTCCGATTGAATATCCACCCTCAGATGCACACTACTCAAAGCTCGTAGGCGCAACACATTTGCCTCAAATCACTCCATGGCAAGAAGGACAGAAGGCTAGTGAAGCAATCACACTCGTCGCGGAGAAAGGCCAAAATTACAAGTTAAAAAACTGCGTTGAGTGGTTGATCAAAGTAGATAAAGCCGGCAGTTATATTGATGGCCCTGATCTAAATACCGGTACAGGCATCATCACAACGCAATTTTCGGCAACGCCCGAGTTTTCATGCCTTAGTCTGATCAGCATGATAGCGCCTTCACTTGATTGGTTTGTTGGCGTGTCAGCTCTCCCTCTTTGCGTGAATGGCGCATGAATAAACGAATACAGCGCAGAACTGTATGCCTTCGATGGTGGAACTAGCAGCGGCGATGCCTATGCTTATGCCACCTCAGAAACGGTAACAACCCCCGCCGACACAATTAAGCCTGTCAGCAATGAGCGCTTGAATATAGATAAAGATAAGATTTTCGGCGTGCTTACGCTGACAAAACAATGATTCAATGATACGACTAGACGATCTTCTAATGACGACAAAAAAAATTCTGCTTCTTTTTGCCCACCCAGCTCAAGGCGACTCCGAGGTCAATAAGACCTTATTCTCTGCTCTGAAAAAGATCGATAATATTACTGCGGTTGATCTATACGCCGAATATCCAAAGTTTCATATCGACGTAGAGCGAGAGCAGCAGCGATTGCTCGAGCATGACATCGTTGTATTTCAATTCCCTTTATACTGGTATTCCTCACCAGCCATCATCAAAGAGTGGCAAGATCTAGTGCTCGAATATGGCTTTGCTTACGGGAAGAGTGGCGACAAGCTCAAGGACAAAACCTTGTTCATTCTGACGAGTGCAGGAGCCCAAGAAAGCGCTTATCAAACAGAGGGGCTGAACCAGTATCCACTGCGCGAATTACTACGCCCTTTCGAACAAGTCGCGCATCTATGCCAAATGCATTACATACCGCCTCTCGTTTTGTTTGGCGCAAGAACAGCCAAAGAGGATGGTCGTATCGAGCCTCATACAAAAAAAGCGAGTGCACTTTTCAACGCACTCAGTGATGGGTCTCTCACGCATGAATCCTTCGGTGACATTGACTTAAGCAACCATTACAACAACGCCAACACCACTAACAAGAACAACGAGGTTTGATATGACCGCCTATTTCATTCAAGCCAGTATTTACCTGCTCGCTGCCGTTATTGCCGTTCCGATTGCTAAACGCTTAGGGCTTGGCTCGGTACTGGGTTATCTCATTGCTGGCGTGGTCATCGGCCCAATCGCTGGGCTAGTAGGACAAGAGACACAAACTATTCAACACTTTGCTGAATTCGGCGTGGTGATGATGTTGTTCTTGGTTGGTTTAGAACTTGAGCCCAAAATGCTCTGGAATATGAAGACGAAACTTCTTGGCCTTGGTGGCTTGCAAGTTGGTCTGAGCACTTTGTGTATCGCATTGATTGCCAGTTTATTTATCGATCAGTGGACCTATGCCCTCGCCATTGGTCTGATTTTCAGCCTCTCTTCTACAGCGATCGTACTTCAAACCTTCAACGAAAAAGGTCTAAATAAATCAGAGGGCGGTAAAAGCGCGTTCTCGGTTCTGCTCTTCCAAGACATTGCGGTCATTCCAATGCTCGCATTGATTCCGCTTCTCGCAATTAGCGCCTTAAGTGGCTCACCTACTGTAGCAGAAGACGCCCATCACGGCTATAGCTTGGTCGATGGTTTATCAAGCTGGGCCTATGCAATCGTGGTACTGAGCGCGATTGCAATTGTTGTTGTCGGCGGTCATTTTGCTAGTCGACCACTCTTCCGCTTCGTAGCCGCATCGGGGTTACGAGAAATCTTTACGGCCTCCGCCTTGCTCCTCGTTATCGGCATTGCTGCGATCATGAGTTTGGTTGGTCTGTCCCCTGCCCTCGGTACATTTTTAGCAGGTGTTGTGCTGGCCAATAGCGAGTTCAAACATGAATTAGAGAGCACGGTCGAGCCCTTCAAAGGCTTGTTACTAGGACTGTTTTTCATCACGGTTGGTGCAGGTATCGACTTCGGGTTGTTCTCAAGCATGTGGCTAACTGTGCTCGCCGCCACCGCAGCATTGATGCTCGTAAAGTTTGGCATTCTGTATGTGCTTGCCACGATTTTCCGTATCAAAAACAGCGATCGATGGTTGCTCTCACTGAGCCTAGCGCAAGCAGGTGAGTTTGGGTTTGTACTCTTGAGTTTTAGTGTTCAAAACTCAGGACTGCCTGATGATATTTCTAAGCTATTAGCGCTGGTTATCGCGATTTCTATGTTCCTAACGCCGCTTCTGTTTATTGCCTTCGACAAAATTATTCTTCCTCGATTTGAACTCAATACCAATGCCTCTCAAGAAGAGGATGCAATTGAAGATTCAGCACCGGTCGTCATTGCCGGTATTGGTCGTTTTGGCCAAGTAATTAATCGCCTACTGACCTCTAACGGCATTCCAACCGTTGTTCTGGATCGCAGCGTTGACCAGATTAATCTGGTACGCAATATTGGTATTAAGAGTTACTACGGTGATGCAACACGCCATGACCTTCTGCATACAGCAGGTATCGAACAAGCCAGTTTATTCGTGGTCGCGATTGACGAATCGGAGTTAGCGATTGAGCTCGTCAATCATGTTTCGCATACCTATCCACATATCAAAATCTTAGCGCGCGCCTACGATCGACGAGACGGCTACGCACTGCGACAAGCCGGTGCGCATCATGTGGTGTTTGAAAGCTTTTATTCCGCTTTGGAACTGGGTGGACAGGCGATGCAAGAAATCGGTTTTCATCCTTTCCATGTAGAGCAACTCAAACAAAACTATATTGATACTGAGCAAAAACATGATTCAAGCTTGTACGACATGTGGCAGAAAGCACAAGGCGACAGCACCATGATGCAACACTATCGCCTGTTGTTTATTAAGCTTGAGGAACTGTTGAAAGAATCTATGAAGAGCGGTCGCGAAGACAAACATGATTCGAGCCACCAATCTTGGGCGCCACCTCCAAAAAATTATTTGAAGGAGCTGCGCGAAGATTAAGCTAGAACACAGCTAAAAAGGTTGGAACAGGCAAACCGCTATAAATTGAAAATACGCTATGCGTTGCCACTTAAAAACAGCTCTTTCACATCGTCCTCAAGTTCTAGGCTATCTCAGTGCTTGAGGGCTTGCGCTGGCAGCAGCATTGGATAGTTCGTGCCGAATAGAACCTTTGTTCGGCCATGCTCTTTAATGAATTTGACGAGGTTATCGGGATAGCGATTCGCTGTATACGCCGAGGTATCGATATAAACGTTCTCGTTTTTCGTCGCCACCGCAATCGCTTCTTCTGTCCAAGGGTAACCAATATGCCCCCCAACAATCGTCAGCTCAGGGAAGTCCAGAGCCACTTGGTCAAGGTAAATTGGTCGCCCTACTTCACTTGGCATCAAGGGACCGGTATGGCCAATCTGGGTACAAAACCGAATGCCTAAATCTGCACAAGCCGTATAGACTGGATAAAAACGACGATCTGTCGGCGGCACTTCCCACAACCAAGGTAAAATGCGAATCGCTTTAAAGCCGAGCTCGTTTACACAACGACGAATCTCGCGCACCGCTTCCATTGGCTTTGAAATATCAACCGAACCCACTCCAATAAATCGATCAGGCGCATCTGCGACAAAACCTGCCACTTCGTCATTTGAAATCATCACATTGCGCGGCGCATACCACGCACATATCAAACTCTTATCTACCTTTGCTTGGTCCATCATCGCAACCGTCATCGCGACTGGAGGCGCTTGTTCGGGCACGGGCATTTTTGTCCAACGACGAAGTGAATCAAAAATAGGGTCTTGAATATGACGAAGCGTCGGATGTTGCGCCCATGCATCAATGATCATTAGAAAGTCCTAACTTGTGTGTGTTTTTATTATCTCTTTAAATACTACTTCGCATTTAAAGATGGTCTGATAATTAGGTAACGACAGTGCACACGCCCAAGGCTTTTAAAATCGACAATCAAGATCAAATGTTCGCTCTCATTGCAGAACATCCTCTTGCGACACTCATTGTGAATACCAGCGAGGGGCTTGAAGCCAATCACCTTCCACTTTTATTGGAAAAGATAGATGGTCAACACACACTAATCGGCCATATCGCGAAAGCCAACCCATTGCATAAACACATCGAGAACGGCAGCGATGTACTGGTGACTTTTCAAGGGCCTCAAGCCTACATTTCAGCAGGCTACTACCCTAGCAAACAAGTCGATGGGAAAGTTGTTCCAACATGGAATTACACCGCCGTTCATATCAAGGGAGAAATCACCTTCAACCATGATAAAGACGAGCTATTAAGCATTGTCGAAAAACTCACGCGCTCACAAGAAGATCAACGCGAGCAGCCGTGGAAAGTAAGCGACGCACCAAACGGCTACATCGATACCATGCTCAGAGCGATTGTCGGTCTGCGCATCACCATTGATGAAATCCAAGGCAAATGGAAAGTCAGCCAGAATCACACATTAGAGAACCGTCGAGGAGTTATTGATTCAATAAAGAAAAATGGCGATGAGAAAATGTCCAGATTAATCGATTATAGATAGGTCTGAATTAACACTCGTTTGCTAAACCAAAATGTATATAATGTGCGCCCTCATAAAAACAACAAAAGAAGTAAATGATGTATAAATCCTTCACGCGCATATTTTTTGCAATTTCAGCCTTATTCCTATTAACAGCTTGTGGGTCATCTCACATGGTTATTTACCATGACGATACACCAATCGCTCCAGTACTAGGGATGGTTTATGTCGACGTAAACTTAAACGACTCGGAAGCCACACGATTTGTGGAAGGCTTCGATACACTAGTATTACAAAAGCTAAAAGGCCCCGAGCTAGGAATAGAAGAAATCGATCGCATAAGATTTTTTGAACTTAAAAAATCAGCCATCGACACGGCAAACACAGCTGTTTTTGCTGCTCAACTTCCACCTGGGTTATACACCGTTTTCAAGTTAACAGGACGAGGAAAATCGGTTTCTTATGGCGCCCCGAACTTTGAAGCAAGATTCGGTGTTTGGAGTTCATTCCCGACATTCAACATAGAACCGAAAAAGCTGACTCATCTCGGTTCTCTTGTTCTTCAACCTTACACAACAAGCGACATCAATTTTTTGTCAGGCCAATATTCGAAATGGTCGTTTTTAACCCTAACGCCGCCAGATAGTGGATTCGATTATTTACCTCTGACAAATCCTGTAAATCACCTATTACTAAAAAGTACTGATCACTTATCTTGGAACGACAGTTTTTCTGAGAATAAATACGCTGCCCTTGTGGCGTTCTCGGAAAATATCGTTTCTGTTAGCAAGACAGGTAAGACTGATCAATCACCATACATTCTCACCAACAACAGTGAGTTGATCATCTTCAATCCTGACAATTTGACCATCCAAAAGCGTGATAAAATCAATGGCTATACTCGAGCCACAAGTTATCTTCAGACTGATGAAACTCAATATTTTGGAACAACATTTGGCACTTTGATAACTAAGCCGAACTCTGACGAATCAGCGTTAGAAACAAAGGTCGATCCTAATCAACAACTCTTCTTGGCCAAGCAACACAATCAACAATTAGCGGCGATAGGTAAGAACAATCGTTCTCTGTTTTTCTACTTATCCCAGCCTAACGAATCGAAATGGATTGCATCACACACCTTTGACTTACCGGATGACGAAGCAACTCAACATCAAATATTCAGTTATGTTGAGCTAGAAAATGATTCAATAGCGATATTTTTTGGCCACCACCGGATTGAATGGGATCTATCGACTAACGCTATTATTAAAACAAAACTAGAAGACCCAGCAATCGATGTCGAAAAACTAGGTAATGGTGCTTTAACTGCGCAAGTATCCAACAGACCAGCTTTAAGTTTTGATCAGGGAATGACTTGGACAACCGCGAATAGAGAAAAAGGCCGCGTACTGTTTTATAAATCCTCTAATATTTCTTGGGCAAATGGAGATACATATCGAGTTGTCGCAGCTAACCCAAAACGAAATAATCAAGGACCGAGAAATAAATTCAAAACTGGGAAACTACAGATTGCAGAATTTAATATTGACGATATCAAACGTCCTTTAAAGTGGAATTACTATGGTTTAATCGACAAAGATTGCTATCAACTAAATGCAAGTTTGAGCTCTGAGTCGACAACCGTCACTTCTTGCCTGAGTGGCCACTTGATGAGCAGCAGAGACGGTGATGTATGGTCCAATATTCTTCCAGCAGCGCCCACTAGAGAGGAGATTGATACTTTTCTTCTTGAGCAGCGAATCCCGAAAAGATTGATCACTGAGTTTAATCTAAACCCACCCTTAATTATTCCTGTCGTTGCACCTTAATGTTGCCGGCCCAAGCCATGTTGAATACATGTTCGTTTGGGCCATGCTTCGCTAGATATTCCAGTTTCTCTTTCGCTTGTTCAGCGGTTGGAAAATCACCATCTTCAATCCACCAAAGTGCTAGGTGCGGGCCTTTGGTTTTTTGGAACCATTCTTTTTTACGCTTAAGAATGTCTAAGTGCTCGCCTTGATACACGTAGTTCTTCAAAGCATCGAGTGATTCCCAAACCGAGATATTAATAATCACTCTTGGGTCATCAAATAAACGTACCGCGGTTGCATCACCCTCTTCCGTTTGAAAGCGCCAAACAAAGCCTTCACTTCTTTCTGCAAGCATGTTGATATGATCAATCGCTTCTTTGAAATCGACCATTGAAGGATGATCTACTCCCTCGAATCCATATGCGATATTTATTTGTGCAAGTTGCGCCATATCCCCTTCCTTGAATGCATCACTGCGCTAAGATTGTCTTTTCATAATCTATAGGCAAGAAGTTAAATTACAATGATCGCCGTTATATTTGAGGTTGTCCCAACCGAAGGTAAGAAACAAGAGTATTTAGACATTGCCGCATCACTTAGACCAATGCTTGAAACTATTGAGGGTTTTATTTCAATTGAACGTTTTGGCAGTCTGGTAGATGAGAACAAGATACTGTCACTCTCTTTCTGGCGAGATGAAGCGGCGATTAAGGAATGGCGAAACCTAG
This sequence comes from Oleiphilus sp. HI0066, assembly GCF_001635725.1. Taxonomy (NCBI): domain Bacteria; kingdom Pseudomonadati; phylum Pseudomonadota; class Gammaproteobacteria; order Oceanospirillales; family Oleiphilaceae; genus Oleiphilus; species Oleiphilus sp. HI0066. The sequence goes on along the minus strand of NZ_LWFH01001711.1, from coordinate 2,100 downwards.
AGGCCCACCGTTTTGCGCAAGCCAAAGGCCGTGGAGGCGTGTTTAAAGAATATCGTTTACGCGTGGCCAAGGTATCTCGTGACTACTCAATGGTTGAGCGAGATGATGCACCATCAGACAGCCGTGCACATCATGAGAACTAGACTTAGGCTTTCACCAGAGAAGCAGTAAAAAGTACCTGCTTCGATTTAAGCAGCCTCGGACATCTCCAAAGTTGGAAGCGGTAAATCCCAAATCGCAGCGAGAATCGACACAAGTTTTTGCTCAATCTCACAGACCTTGCCATCCACTTCAGCTGCCGCTAATAGACCTTTTATCAATCGAGGCGTCAGCAGAGGGTAAGCTTTCTTCAGCTCACTACAGGCTGTAGTGAATTCTTTCGTTGAAATATTCAATGCTAACTTGGTACCAGCCAAGTCAATACCGCTCGCTTTACCAGCGGCCTCAATAGCCGCCAATTGATCACGAGTTGTTCTCGTCCCCATTTGAACAAATTTGGTCACGGCAATTCGGTAAAAGCCGGCGATACTCTCAATATTTTTGTACTTAGGCTTAACCGGCTTAGCTAAGCCAAAAAAGCGATCACATGGATTACGAAACAACTCAAAACCCAACCACTCTGATAGCGAACGTTTTTTATCTGCGCTAATGACCTGAAGGTAAGATGATCTAAATGCGGAGTACTCTTCCTTTGATAAAGTTTTAAGCGATGGAATTGCCGCACGGAGCAAATCTAATTTTTGCGATAAAGATAAGGGCGCGATCCGTTCACTCCAATCGTTGGTCGCAACAGACTCATGCCCAATAAACGCGTAATACACACCTTTGGCGTCATAGGAAGTGTGCACACGCTCCAATAAACTCTTAAGGTTAAACGCCGGTTCAGCAGCAGCTTGCTCCTGAAATTCAAAACTTATATCGCTGCTTCCAGATGATTCAGATTGCACAGCTTTCGATAAATCTTCCGCATGAAGTGAGCCTCCAGAAAACCCCATGACTGCATCACCAAACTCACTCCGAAGCTCAGCTTCAGCCGTCGACTCAGCATACTGGCCATTCCAATTTGGCAGCAAACGCTCAATGCGTTCATCAACTGACGGGTGCGTAGCAAACAGACGACTGTTAAATGCAGCTGAGAAGAAGAAATGCCCTAGTTCATGCGCTCGTGGATTATCAATTTTAGAATGTTTACCGTAGCCGCCAATAATCTGAAGCGCTTCACCAATGCCGGTCGGGTTACGCGTGAACTGTACCGCCGATGCATCCGCTAAATATTCGCGCTGTCGACTAAGCGCCGCTTTAATCACTTCACCAAAAAACTGCCCAACCGTACCGAGAAGCCACAAGGCTAGCCCTGCTATAAAAATAACAAACTGACCGCCGTTATTTTTTCTGGAGGAGTTAGAGAATCCATAAGATCGACGATAGCTTCGGCGTGACCCTGCCTCCATTAATATTCGACCAGTCTCATTGATCATGGTTAAACCATGAAGCGTTGCGACAACACGCACATTTAAGCGCATATCACCATTAAGAATATGGCTGAACTCATGTGCAACAACGCCTTGCAATTGATCACGATTTAGCTGCATTAACGCACCTTGGCTAACAGCGACTACTGCGTCATCACTGCTGACACCAGCCGCAAAGGCATTGATTCCTTGCTCATTCGTCAATACGTAAGCAGGGGGAACTGCCATGCTGGCAGCTAATGCCATTTCCTCAACGACGTTAATTAAGCGACGCTCGTGTAGCTCTTTGGTATCAGGGCTTACGCGCTTTCCACCCAAAAGTTCAGCGACAACATGGCCACCCTTACTTAAGTCGGACCACTTTGACCACGTAGCCACCGCAATCACACTGACAATAATCGCGCTAACAATGGCGATCTTGTCCCAACCAAAATTATCAATGATCGCGAGCAAGGCTTGATACCAAGGCAAGCTAGAAACGTTAATTCGCTGGGTGCCGGCTAAGTTACCAATATCGCTAAACCAAACAAATACGACAAACAAAGCATTGGTTAGAACGACCAAGACAAATACAGCCAAACAAAAAAGCAGAATCAAACGCTGACTCTGCTTTCGGGCTTCTTCCTGT
>NZ_LWFH01001710.1:0-690 GCF_001635725.1 Oleiphilus sp. HI0066 | reverse complement strand
ACAGCATTACTGGCGACTGGTATTGGCATATCTGGGTGCTCAGAAAAAATTGCGTATGGCGATGCAACCGCAACAGAAACCACGACCATTGGATTCGGCTCGACCGACTTACAATCAATCGCAACAAAAATGGTAGATGACGTTTTAGCCTCACCCTTTGTTGCTGAGGTTTCAAAGCAAGGCCGTCCTGTTGCATTCGTAGATAAAATAAAAAACAAAACCACAGAACACATTGATACCGAATCAATCACCGACTCGATTCAAACTAAACTTCTTCAAAGCGGTAAGTTCCGTTTTGTCGATATGACTGCCGTTGAACAAGTTAAAAAGCAGCTTAACTATCAACAAGAAAGTGGTTTGGTCGATCCAGCTAAAGCAGTAGCTCTAGGCAAACAAACCGGCGCTCAATATATGCTGTACGGAAACTTATCGAGCATTCAAAAACGCAATGACGATAAAAAGGATGTCTATTACAAGTTTACGATGAAGGTGCTAAATCTGGAGACAGCAGAGCTCGAGTGGGCTAGCGAAAAAGAAATCCGCAAAACTGGTGAAAAAACGTTTTTAGCTCTGTAGAATTTCAAACGAAATACTTGCACAAATAAACTAATGATGTGCACGATAAGCATGAGGCGAGATATCTTCTACATGTATCTCGCCTTTCTTTTTATCTACACGATATATCACGCG
>NZ_LWFH01001709.1:0-1301 GCF_001635725.1 Oleiphilus sp. HI0066 | reverse complement strand
TGACTCATGTGAGTGTCGTTTTCCTTTTGTTGAATGCAAAACACTATAGTTAAAAACAGCCGGTTCGTTGAAATTGCCTAGATTTTAAGTGGCGTAGAGGTCTTGCGGCAAGTGATGCATGAAATCGCTTATGCAAGAGGGAATTAGCATAGTTAACTAAGTGCTTGTATTCCTTTAGCGTCTAAACAGCATTTCTTTAAGTAAAAGTGATCTAAACAAGTGAATCTGATTGCGACTATCTTTATGTACTGTAAGAACGGAGCCCAGCGGAGGAGCTAACTATGTTGCTTTCACATATGTTTGGATTGGCCACTCACCCTACTAGAGAGTGGCAAGAAATCAAAAAAGAGCATTCCATGCCGACAAGGATCTTTGTCGCGTACACCTGCATATTGGCCGCCATCGGGCCTCTGTGTGCTTATTATTCTACCACTGTAGTTGGTTGGACAATCGGTGATGGGGCCGTCACGAAGTTGACCGCAGACAGCGCATTCCTCTTGTGCGGGTTAACATATCTAACGATGCTGCTGGGAGTATTTTTTATTGGCTACATGATCGACTGGATGGCTCAGACCTACGGAGCTGAGCATGACGAGCAAGCTGCAAACGGAATTGCACTCATGGCATACGCATGCACGCCTCTGTTTTTAGGTGGTTTTTCGCTGTTATATCCTGTCTTTTGGGTCAACGCCTTAGTATTTGTATTTGCTGCCGCATGCGCAGGGGTTCTTCTACACAAGGGTCTTCCGATCGTGATGCGTATTTCAGAAGATAGAGCGTTTTTCTTCGAAGGGGCGATTCTCGCAGTCGCGCTCGTTTATCTTGTCTCAACGCGTGTCGCAACGGTAATTATTTGGTCGTTGGGTATAGGGCCAGAATTTATTGGCGGATAATAGGTAGAGACTAAATCGAGCCGCAAATGCTCTCATGAGATTTGCGGTTTTTTTATACCTAAGATTCGTAGCCGGCATTGTTTTAAACAATATATTGTTGTTTGTTATTAAAAATGCCTATATATTGTGTTTTGCATTGGTTCACATCTACTAAATAGACACGTAAGAATGTCTCTGAATTAGTTGTGCTAAGAGAGAATCTGGTGAAAATCCAGAACTGACGCGCAGCGGTAATTGGGAACGAAAGCGACATAATGCGAAGCAAGATAGCTACACGCATTAGGCACTGGAACGTAAAATTCTGGGAAGTCGTCGCTGTAGGATAATCGTTAGATTTAACACACGCCCATAAGTCCGAAGACCTGCCAAAGCAACCCATTTATCACAAGATAAATGGGCTTTCATACC
>NZ_LWFH01001708.1:0-910 GCF_001635725.1 Oleiphilus sp. HI0066 | reverse complement strand
ATCATGCCACCCCAAGATGGAGCAAGAAGAACAAGAGACATAACCATGCCGGCTGTTTGTGCCCAATCTGGAAGTGCGCTGTAGTGAAGGTGATGGGATCCAGCCCAAACATAAAGCGAGATTAAGGCCCAAAAATGGACAATAGATAAGCGGTAAGAATAAACAGGTCGTCCAGCTTGTTTTGGAACGAAGTAATACATTATTCCTAGAAAGCCTGCAGTCAAGAAGAAACCTACTGCATTGTGGCCGTACCACCATTGCATCATTGCATCGACTGTGCCTGAGTATATAGAGTACGACTTCATAAAGGTAACTGGAATAGCCAAATTGTTACCGATATGGAGTACTGCAACCGTCAGGATGAAGCCACCGTAGAACCAGTTCGCAACATAAATATGTTTGGTTTTGCGCTTAGTGATAGTGCCAAAGAATAAAATCGCGTAAGAAACCCATACTAGTGCAATTAAGATATCAATTGGCCATTCAAGCTCAGCATATTCTTTTGTACTAGTGAAGCCCATTGGAAGAGTTATTGCTGCTGCAACAATAACTGCTTGCCAGCCCCAGAATACGAATGATGCGAGAGAGTCTGAGATCAAACGTGCTTGACAGGTTCTCTGTACAACGTATAACGATGTTGCAAACAATGCGGAACCGCCAAAGGCGAAGATGACCGCGTTAGTGTGCAGTGGTCGAATACGGCCAAAACTCAAGTATTGGTTGTCGAAGTTTAACTCCGGCCAAACTAATTGAGCGGCGATAAATACGCCTCAAGCAGCCGAAAATTGATCCTAAACTGATTATTGAAACCCAAAAGCTCCAGAAACTAGTCATGATTATCTCTCTCTTTTTCGCGCAACGTTCGTTCAGCGATATCTTCATCGTCAAATGGGAGGTTGGAAGCATCTTC
>NZ_LWFH01001707.1:0-726 GCF_001635725.1 Oleiphilus sp. HI0066 | reverse complement strand
AGCTGCTCAAAGTTAGCTCTGTGCCGCCATCTACTTCAGTTAAAGACCAACCACCAGAAACCTGAGCGTTACCCTCGCCTTTAACGGCCGTCCATTCAACTGAACCATTCGCTTCATCTGACACGTATTTGCTCGCATAAATGGTTTGCAAAGCGTGATCACCAATTCCTACTTTTTCAGTTTCCCAACGGTAAACGCCATCACCTTGATCAATGAGGTTTTCAATCTTTGGAAAATGCTCTGCAGATGCAGGAACGTCTGACAACAACGCAAACGCCGTTGCAACGTCAGCAGAAACAGTAATAGTACGATCGACATCAATATTAACTTTGAATGCCATGAAGCTTTCCTCTTGTTTAATTTTTATTGACGCGCTAGCTTACTCGCGCTTTGCTCAGCATGATAAACAAGTCATTTTAAAAAAGCATCCTACAGCGACTTTCTAATACAGCCTATAAACGACAAACATGAGCCAACAACCAAGCCCATTCTCACCCACTAAAGATTTTGCAAAACGCCTATTAGCTTGGTTCGACATTAACGGTAGAAAGGACCTGCCCTGGCAATCTGACAAAACACCATACCGAGTTTGGGTGTCAGAAATCATGCTGCAACAAACACAAGTAGCTGCCGTCATTGGCTACTACCAGCGGTTTATGGAGCATTTCCCAGACATTCATTCCTTGGCCCATGCCGAAGAACAACAAGTGCTCGCTCAATGGGCAG
>NZ_LWFH01001706.1:0-506 GCF_001635725.1 Oleiphilus sp. HI0066 | reverse complement strand
CCAACTGAATGGCATACACCCCCAAGCCGCCTGATGCACCATTGATTAAGACTCTCGAGCCTTGAGTTAGACCACCGATGTCTCGCAACGCGACTAGGCTAGTCAGAGCGCCCAAGGGCAATGCCGCTGACTGCTCAAAGCTCAATCCATCTGGTATGAGCGCGATATAGTCTTCACTTACTGAAATGTATTCCTGATGTGCCTTTACGCCCTTCATCAAGTTCACGTAGCCAAACACCTTATTACCTTGTTTGAACTTACCACATCCCTCTACCACGATACCTGAAAACTCAATACCCGTTTTCACCGGATAATTGCTGCCCAGTATCTTAAGTAAAAAGTCATACTTCCCCTGAATATTTTCGGCATCCAATTGATTGACGGAAGCGCAGACGACCTTAACCAGGAGCTCATTGCCTTTTGTTTTTGGCAATCTCAAACCCTCTTTAAGGCTGATACTTTTATTCTCCACAACAAGCGCTTTCATCTGTTCTCCTTTATATTCA
>NZ_LWFH01001705.1:0-1038 GCF_001635725.1 Oleiphilus sp. HI0066 | reverse complement strand
TTTTAGATGGTGATGTGGATGCAAGCGACATGCACACTTGGAACATCTTAGGCAGTCAGCAGGGTCAATATGGGGTGATAAGCCTCGATGCCAGTGGCAAATGGGTATATCAGCTTGATCCTGCAAAAGCTGAATCGTTGGCTAAAGGCGAAACGGCTCAAGAAACATTTCAGGTCGAGGTGCTTGATCAACACGGAGAGCGTTCTGTCGCTCAAATCCGAGTCGAGGTTGTGGGCAGTAATGATTTACCGAGTGTTGCTCCTGTTGTGCAGCAGTCGGTGGCCGAGAATGCGACAACGCCGATATCTGGAACGCTTCAAGTGATCGATCCTGATGTCAGTGATCAGCATGCATGGCGATCAGTGAATACTAGCCAGTACGGACAGTTCTCCTTGAATGCCCAAACGGGAGCTTGGGAATATCGACTCAATACAGCGCATCCTGATGTGCAGAAATTGCTGACGGGGCAGACGCTCAAAGAGAGTATTATTGTCGAAGTCGATGATGGTCTGGGTGGTACGGCAACGCAAACCATTGCCATTGAAATTGATGGGCAGGGTAATGCGCCTGTTGCCGTGATCGATAATAGTCACTTGAATGCTGGTGGTATCGATACTGGGAATGTCTTTGCGAATGACCAGGCTGACACGTCCTTAACACTCACTGGAATTAACGGACAGAGTCTGCAGTTCGATCCCGTAAGTGGTTGGTCTCAGGTATTTGATACAGGGCATGCGCTTGTTCAGTTCAAGGCCAATGGAAGCTTTGAAGCACAAGCGAAAACGGGCAATTCAAATTTGCAAACCGTAACAGAATCTTTGCAGTATGAGGCTCAGGATCAATCTGGCGTTACTGCTACTGGGAGCATGGATGTCCATACCGATGCTGCACAGCAAGTGATCGCACCACCTCCGCCACCCCTAGCACCGGTTTCTGCTGATGTGCCGGCGGTATCGTATGACTCAGACCCCTTGTTACTTCTTGATCAAGTCACCGCGCCGAGTGGTAAGTCTGAAGCGACTCGTTCATCGTTCATTC
>NZ_LWFH01001704.1:0-1001 GCF_001635725.1 Oleiphilus sp. HI0066 | reverse complement strand
CGCGTTACGTGATGTCGCTGAACAGCAGAAAGGTTGGCATAAAGATTTGTGCGGATACATCTTAAAGAAGGACTCACCTAGTTGCGGTATGGAACGCGTTAAGGTCTACAAAGGGAAAAATCCGAAGCAATTGGTACCCGAGCGAATTGGTGCGGGTTTGTATGCGGAAGTTCTGCTGAAGAACTTCCCTAATCTACCTGTAGAAGAAGAAGGCCGATTGGGCGATGCCGTTTTGCGCGAGAACTTTATCAAACGTGTTTATGTCTACCGAGACTGGCAAGACATGATAGAAAGCGGATTAACCATGAAGAAGCTGCTCGAGTTTCATGCCGCCTACAAATACTCTCTCTTAGCTCATGACCAAGACCGAACTCGTGCTCTAGGAACGATGTTAGGTGGCGGCAACAAACAAGAAGTGGAGTCGCTATCTGAATGTTACTTCGTTGAAATGATGCGCATCCTTAAAATACGTGCGACCAGAAAGAATCACGTAAACGTACTGCAGCACCTTCAAGGTTTCCTGAAAAACAACTTGGACAAGGAAGACAAAGCGGAGTTAGTAGATACGATTCTGAAGTATCGAGACGGGATCTTACCCCTGATCGTGCCGATCGTACTATTGAAACATCACTTTAGACGTCATCCGATCGAGTGGATAGATAACTGTATGTACTTAAATGCTCACCCGGGTGAATTGATGTTGTTCAACAGCCTATGAGGCTGCACGCTGATACCGACGAAAAGCCCACCCTAGGCAGACCGCAATGGTGATTTCTAGTGCTGCCAACATCCATGCGCCCGACTGAACGAGCGCATCAGGGTGTACCACAAAACTGAGCACGCGTGCGCACGCCAAACTTACCGAAACAAGCAAGGCCATTAACAGTGCTCCAAACTCCGCCGCTTTTATCGACGCACCAATAAACATTCCCAGCGCAAGACCAATCTGTAATCCACCATAAACGCTCATAAATTCAGATGCAGCAAGACTGGTCGCTAAA
>NZ_LWFH01001703.1:0-1046 GCF_001635725.1 Oleiphilus sp. HI0066 | reverse complement strand
AGTGTAAGAGCCAAGGTAAATATTTCTAATACCTAGTGCGTCGTTGAAGTGAGATGCATGCGTGTTATCTGCAAAGCAATCGTGCTCTTCTTCTGGGTCATGAAGCATTAGGCCAAGCTTGATACGTTCACCGGCAAGCTCGCCATAACTAAGACTACCCATACCTGTTAGCATGGTAGAAAGACCGCCATTATCACCTTTCGCAAGAAGTTGTTTGGTGGCTTCACCGTCTGCAGTCCATGCTGCAACAATATCTTCAAGATCAGAAATTAATAGTGTACTTGCAGCTTGAAGATACTCGCGACGACGGTCACAGTTGCCGTTAGTGCAGTTTTCTAGTGAGAAATCTGTTGCTGGACGTGCGCCCGCGCCTTGATTTGTTCCATTAAGATCTTGACCCCATAGCAGGAATTCAATGGCGTGGTATCCAGTTGCTACGTTCGATTCAACTTCATCAATTTCTTGAAGCTGTTCTGATAGCAACGCTGGCGTGATTGATGATGCATCTACTTCAACGCCACCAACGTTAAGCTTTGGATTGGCGATTATGTTTGCAGCGTAATATGGGTTTTCATCAGATTCAGTGCCATAACTAGCGTCAACGTAATCAATGAGGCCTTCGTCTAGTGGCCAAGCATTTACTTTGCCTTCCCAGTCATCAACATATGCGTTGCCAAACCGATATGCTTCGGTTTGTTGGTAAGGTACACGCGCTTCAATCCAAGCTGATTTTGCCGCCGCAAGCGACTCTTCAGATGGAGCGTCTAGCAAAGCTTTGATTGCAGTATCGAGTGTTTTTGCCGTGTTCAATGAGTCGCCATAGTTTGATTGAGCGATACTTACATATTGACTAACCACGTCAGTAGCCGTTGCTGTCTTTTGCGCTGGAGCTTCATCTACAGTACTGCACGCAGTGAGTAGAGCGCCTGAGATAATTGCAGCGCTAACAAGTTTAGTGTGTTCCATTTATTTCCCCAAAAAATGATTTATTTTTAGTTGTGCATGCCATGTTATTGCTAATGAGAATGATTAGCAATAACTATTTT
>NZ_LWFH01001702.1:0-812 GCF_001635725.1 Oleiphilus sp. HI0066 | reverse complement strand
GTATTGGATGTTGTCACCTTCAGACATACCAACCAAGTTACCAGTTCCGATACCATAAACTTCTTCGAAGTCCATAACGTCGAAATCTTCAGCAACAGTATCGTCAGAACCAAACTGAACGCTACCGAAATCACCTTTTACACCGATGTAAGCTTCGTCAAAACCGTTAAGGCCGCCGTTACCTTCTTTGTCATCAGCATCGAACTCAAGCTCAGCTTTGAAATAACCTGAGATACCTGAAGCGATCTCGTGCTCGTGCTTGAAGCCAAGCGTAGAACCGTTATCTGCGAACTCAGAAGTAGTATCATCTGTAAGCGAGTCATCAGTAGTGTCGTTAACTAACTGAATGTTACCGTAGATAGTTGGCATTAAATCAAGCTTTTCAGCAAGATCAGATGCATGATCCATCGCGAATGCGTTTGAAGATAGTGCAGCTGCTGCTACAGCTGAAGCGATCAGAGTCTTTTTCATTTCGTCTTCCTTATTGCTAATTGAAGATTGGGCCTTGCCCGCTCGTTCTTAGTTAATTTAATAGCTATTAAATTGTTTTTTATAGTTTCAATGGGAAACCCCAAAGTGGTGCCCATTTAATTTCACACCCATGACAGAAATATTACAACCGAAATGACCGAGCAATTTCTTTCACGACTGCCATACTTTCGAACACTGAGTGCACCAAAAGTATGCTCGTTGGTTTGACCAAAAGTATCTTAAGCCAAAAAGTTCACATTTCGCACGTTACAGCTTGTTTAGAAAATATGCGCTTTGTCAGCACTCGTTTCTAAACAAGAGTATCGCCGCTTACTAATGGC
>NZ_LWFH01001701.1:0-715 GCF_001635725.1 Oleiphilus sp. HI0066 | reverse complement strand
TGCGACAACACGTCATTTAACTAACCTAGGTACACAAGTATTTATTGGCCATCGCGCAAGCAATGTTGATGGTGCGAATGTCATTGTTGTTTCAAGTGCTATCAACGAAGAAAATCCTGAGATTATGGCAGCTCGCTCTGCGCGCATTCCGATTGTGCCTCGCGCTGAGATGTTGGCCGAAATAATGCGATATCGTCATGGTATCGCGATTGCCGGAACGCATGGCAAGACAACGACAACAAGTTTGATCGCGTCGATTCTTGGCGCTGGTGGTATGGATCCAACTTTCGTAATTGGTGGGCGTCTGAATAGTGCCGGCACAAACGCGAAGTTAGGCGGGTCGAGATATCTTGTTGCAGAAGCAGATGAGAGCGATGCGTCTTTTTTACATCTCACCCCAATGGTTTCTGTCGTCACCAACATCGAAGCAGATCATATGCATACCTATGGCGGAGACTTTGGTCGGCTAAAGCAAACCTTTGTAGATTTTCTGCACAATCTTCCGTTCTATGGCACCGCCGTGATGTGTATAGATGACCCAGTCGTCGAAGAGTTAATTCCATCCATCTCACGTGCAGTCATTACCTATGGCTTTAATGAGTCTGCAGATGTGCGAGCCGAAAATGTCAGACAAAGTGGACAATTAACGAGTTTCACGGCGATTCGTGCGGGAGATAAGCCAGATTTAGAAGTTGATTTCCAAATGCCAGGTGAG
>NZ_LWFH01001700.1:0-26875 GCF_001635725.1 Oleiphilus sp. HI0066 | reverse complement strand
TAGTGTTGCCAATTATTTTAAACGCCATAAATGGAAATCGGATCAACCTGTCGCTAAACAGGTGTCGTTAAATGGTGTTGATTATGAGGGTCTGTTACATGACAAGCTTAAACCGAAATATGTCATGAAAGACTTACGTGATGCTGGTTATTCGGCCGATTCGGACATCTCAAACGAAGAAGCGATTAAACTGCTCGATTTAGTTGCTGTTGGTGGTGACGAGACATGGCTTACCTTCCACAATTTTTATGTGATTACGCGCTACAACCATAGCCATTTATATGCAATGGCTGTATTTCAATTAGCTGAGTCGTTTTAATGCGAGAGTTCCTCCGTCTTGGTTCTATCGTATTATTCTTAGTGTTAGCGGCTGCGTGTACAACAAAGCCAGAGCGTCAATATAAAATTGATCAGGATGTAGAGCCTCAAGGGGAGTTCGATGTATCCAGGGTACGGTTGGTTCAGCCCAAATGGGAGCCGCTTAGTCGCCAAGGAAATCAAAAAAATTATACCGTTCTCGGTAAACGTTATGAGGTTATGGCGAATGATGTTTCGTACGAGGATGTTGGCTATGCGTCTTGGTATGGTTTGAAATTTCATGATGAGCTAACTTCTAACGGGGAACGCTATGATATGTATAGCTTCTCTGCTGCACATAAATCCCTCCCTTTACCCAGTTACGTTAAAGTTACTAATCTCGAAAATGGTCGTGAACTTGTCGTTCGAGTAAATGATCGAGGTCCGTTTCATAGTGACCGTATCATAGATTTGTCTTACGCTGCTGCGATCAAGCTTGGTTATAAAGATCAAGGAACAGCCAAGGTGCGCTTGGAGCGTCTGTTTGTCCCTCAACCTTCTGCAGAGCAAGCTGATAATAGCCAACGCCCTGTAGAGAAAACGTCGGTTAATCTTCCGCCTAAAGAGATTCTTGCCCCGTATGTCCAAATTGCTGCGTTCTCTAGTTACGATTTGGCTGAGTCTATACGTCTTCGCGCTGAAAGTTATGTTCAAGATGTGCCAGTTTTCTTGGCGAAGGTTGAGGTAGATTCTGGGCTTTTATATCGAGTTCGGATCGGTCCTTTCGTGACAGATTCTGACGCGCAAGAGTTGGTGAATGTTCTTGTAAATGCAAAGATCGGCTCGCCGCAAGTCATCACTAGATCAACTGCGGCACCGGAGCGTTAAAAGTTTTATACATTAATGAATGCTTGTGCAGAATGCGTTAGACTTGCGCAGCATTAAAATAGACAGAATATATGGGGTTTTAGGTAACTTTATGCTAGCTAATTTTTCGCGTAGCGTCCTCGTCGTTACAGCAGCTTGTTCATTATTGTTTTCGGCACTCGTGTCTGCAAAACCTGCGTTAATTCCTGCTCCACCTCAGGTGGGTGCAAGTTCGTATGTGCTAATGGATGCAACGACGGGTGAGATCATCGTCGAGCAAAATAGTAACGAATCCTTACCTCCAGCGAGTCTCACTAAGCTAATGACCGCGTATATCGTCGAAAGCGAGATTGTAGAGGGTAATATTTCCCTTCAGGATCAAGTGCCTGTCAGTGTAAAGGCCTGGCGCACAGGTGGTTCAAAGACCTTTATCAAAGAGGGTACTAACGTTCTTTTAGAGGACTTACTGAAAGGCGTTATCATTCAGTCTGGAAACGACGCAAGTATTGCATTAGCTGAATATTTGGCCGGCAGTGAGGAAGCGTTCGCAGATATTATGAATCAACAGGCGATTCAGATTGGAATGACTGGGTCAAGCTTTATGAATGCTACGGGTCTTCCGGCTGATGGTCACCATTCAACCGCGTATGACATGGCTTTGCTCGCTCAAGCAATCATTAACGACTACCCTGATCTCTATAAAATTTATAGTACGAAGTATTTTACTTACAACAACATTCGTCAGCCTAATCGCAATCGTTTGTTGTGGCGCGATAAGTCTGTTGATGGACTCAAGACTGGTCATACAAAGGAAGCAGGATATTGTTTAGTGTCTTCTTCGAAGCGCGGAGATATGCGATTGATCAGTGTTGTGATGGGTACTGCGAGTGAAGAAGCTCGCGTAAAAGAAACGCAAAAGCTATTGAATTATGGCTTCCGCTATTACGAAACGACGCCTTTATACGCGGCTGGTGACGCATTGACGGAATCACGCGTTTGGGGTGGTGCACTAGATAATGTGAATTTAGGTGTGTCTGAGGATGTTGTAATTACTATTCCACGCGGCCATAAGACCGAGTTAGACGCTGAGATTCAAGTTGACTCTAATTTACAAGCTCCGATCGCGATTGGTGATAAACTAGGCACGTTACGCGTGACTTTAGACGGCAAGGTTGTCGTAGACCGAGTGATCGTTGCGCTGGCCGATGTTGAGCAGGGAAGTTTCTTTAAACGTATTTGGGATATGATCAAACTATTTTTTATTGGATTGTTTAGCTAACCCTATGGATAAGACTCAAGAACTCGAGTTTCCTTGTGATTACCCTATTAAGGTAATTTGTAACAACGAACCAGACCTAAAAGATGTTATCGGGGGTATTATCTCCGATAACACACAAGGTTTTGATCCAAGCACTATAGTGGTTCAACCGAGTAAGAATGGAACTTTCATTTCCTTGCGTATCAAATTTACAGCTACAAGTCGCGAGCAATTGGATGCCATGCATCAGGCTATCATTGCGACTGGTCGTGTGAAGATGGTCCTGTAGAGGGCATCTGTCTTGTCAGAAGAATTGGCCAAACCTAGAAACTCTGAACGCGAGCTCAAGGTAACATATTTCTCATCGAAGCTTGATTACGAAACAGCGTGGCGAGCGATGCAAGACTACACAGATAAACGAGATTCTCTATCAGATGATCGATTATGGGTTTTGCAGCACGATCCAGTATTTACTCAGGGGCAAGCCGGTAAGTCCGAGCATCTTCTCAACACTGGAGATATTCCGGTAGTGCAAGTCGATAGGGGTGGTCAAGTCACCTACCATGGGCCTGGTCAGTTAGTGATTTATGTTTTGTTCGATATAGATAGAATGGGTATTGGTACGCGACAATTCGTACGACTGATTGAGCAGGCAATGGTTCAGGCGCTAAAAGATTTTGGTGTCGACTCTAAGGCCGATCCTGAAGCGCCAGGTGTATATGTCGATGGGCGTAAAATTGGTTCTATAGGTTTGCGTATTCGTAAAGGGCGTTCTTTTCATGGTCTGAGTGTAAATCTCGATATGGATCAAAGCCCTTGGCTTCGTATAAATCCTTGCGGCTACCAAGGTTTACAAATGGCTCAGCTGAGAGATTATTGCCCTGAGGTCTCTATTACAGAATTTTCTAACTGCCTCGTAGATGCCCTAAGTTCATTATTTTGTTATCGGCAGACCAACATTGAAGTTACAGATTCGTTATGACAGAAGAAACTAAAAAGACGTCCGTTAAAAAAGTCGTGGCTGGTGAAAAGTTGCGCGGTGCTGAAAAAGTTGCCCGCATTCCAATTAAAGTGATTCCTACCGAAACGATGCCGCGAAAGCCTGATTGGATTCGCGTGAGAATTCCTGCAACGCCTCGAATTGGCGAAATTAAGGACAAGTTGCGAAAGCACGGACTGCACACGGTATGTGAAGAGGCATCATGTCCGAACCTAGGTGAATGCTTTGGTGGTGGCACTGCCACATTTATGATCATGGGGGATATTTGTACGCGTCGTTGTCCTTTCTGTGATGTCGCGCATGGACGTCCAAAGCCGCTAAATCAAGATGAGCCCCGAGAGCTAGCCGAAGCCATCGCTGACATGAATCTCAATTACGTGGTTATAACTTCTGTTGACCGTGACGATCTGCGTGATGGTGGTGCTCAGCATTTTGCTGATTGTATCTCTGAAACTCGCTCAAGAACTGATTCAATTGAAATTGAAGTTCTCGTTCCGGATTTCAGGGGGCGTATGGACGTAGCAATCGATATTCTTAAAGACACTCCACCTGATGTCTTTAATCATAATCTAGAGACCGTGCCATCCTTATATAAAAAGGTTAGACCTGGCTCCGATTACGATTGGTCGTTAGATTTATTGGAAAAGTATAAAGCTGCGGCACCTTCAGTGATTACGAAGTCGGGTTTAATGCTTGGTATTGGTGAAACGAAAGAAGAAGTTATTCAGGTGATGCGTGATTTACGCGCACACAATGTCGATATGCTTACGCTCGGTCAATATCTACAACCGAGTCGTGACCACTTGGCCGTTGAACGTTTCGTTACACCTGAAGAATTTGATGAGTTAGGCGAACTTGCCAAAGAAATAGGTTTTAAGCATGTTGCGAGTGGTCCATTAGTTCGTTCGTCGTATCACGCAGACAAGCAAGCAAAGGGCGAGAAGGTCGGTTAACTCTTGGCTCTTAAGAGGTTCTTCGTTGAAACTGTCAAAGATTAAAACTGGAAGCTTTGAAAGGCGTTTAAGCTTGACTAAGGCTGGTTTGGTCTCCGGTACGCGTATGGCGGGCAGTTTGACGGCCGGTCTCTTTCAGTCCTCACAAAAACGCGCAGAGGCGCGCAGTGCGGCACTTTCACGAGAAGCTAAGTATCTCGTTGAAGAGTTGGGTAAGCTCAAAGGCAGTGTTGTTAAGATTGGTCAGATTATGGCGCTTTACGGCGAGCATTTTCTACCAGTTGAGGTGACTGAAGCGCTTCATACGCTTGAAGAGAAAACCGCGGCGCTCGATTGGTCTATCATGCGTGGTTTGTTGTACGAACAGCTCGGCTCGGAGCGTTTTCAAGAACTTGATGTGTGCGAAACATCTATTGGGACGGCTTCTTTGGGGCAGGTGCATCGAGCGATTGTGAAAAGCAGTGGTGAAGAGATTTGTCTTAAGATTCAATATCCGGGCGTGAGTGAGGCGATCGACGCTGATTTAGACTCTGTTGCTCAAATCTTACGCCTTGCCAATGTAGTGTCTCGTGGGCCTGCTTTCGATGAGTGGCTCGAAGAAGTTCGCGTTATGATGCACCGTGAGGTGGATTACGGATTAGAAGCTAAAACGACGCAGCGTTTCAATGATCTTCTGAAAGAGGATCATCGCTACGTTGTGCCCTCTGTTTATTCTCGATATTCGACCTCTAAGGTCTTAGCAACCAGCTATGAAGAAGGCGTGCATGTTGCTAGTGAATTGGCGCAAGGTTTGTCACAGCAAGAGCGAAACGCACTCGGGCAGGCATTTCTTGAATTGTTCCTGAATGAGCTTTTCGTATGGCATGAAATGCAAACGGACCCGAATTTCGGTAATTACCGTGTTCGTATTAATAAGTCCAAATCTCCTCAACTTGTTCTTCTTGACTTTGGTGCGGTTCAACGCTACGACGAGAGCTTTATAAAACCCGTATGTGAGATGATTCAATCTTCTTATCACAATGATCTTAAGGGCGTGATTCAAGCGGGTATTGCGCTTGATTTCATGCACGAGGATTGGCCCGATTACGTGCTCGAGACATTCGGGAAAGTCTGTATGGCTGTACTTGAACCCTTGGCTAGGATTGATTCGCCAGCAGTTTGTAAAGCAGATCATTGTGACGAATCTGGGGCTTATTTATGGGCTGAGAGTGATTTGCCAACGCGAATTGCCAAAACTGCTGCGCGTTCAGCTGTCAGCCGTTACTTCAAAATACCGCCAAAGGAGTTCGTTTTTCTAAATCGAAAACTCGTCGGCGTTTATACCTTTATCTCGGTGATTGGTGCTCAGTTTGATGGCGAGCCGCATTTGCGGCGTTTCCTATACATTAAACCATGAACTAACCTTGCAACACGTTTTGAAAATGCTCGCTTTTACTATAAAATGCGCGCCTCAAATTTAAAGAGTATTTTGCACGTGAGCAGTCTTAAAAATATCCGTAATTTCTCCATTATTGCCCATATAGATCATGGTAAGTCGACCTTGGCTGACAGATTTATTCAAGATTGTGGTGGTTTAAGTGACCGTGAAATGGAGGCGCAGGTTCTTGACTCGATGGATATCGAAAGAGAGCGTGGTATTACGATCAAAGCGCAAAGTGTGACCTTGAACTATAAAGCGGATGACGGTGAGACGTACCAGCTTAATTTTATCGATACGCCCGGACACGTTGACTTCTCGTATGAGGTATCGCGGTCTTTAGCGGCTTGCGAAGGTGCTTTGTTAGTCGTTGATGCGGGTCAAGGTGTTGAGGCGCAGTCTGTAGCGAACTGTTATACGGCGATTGAACAAGGCTTAGAAGTTCTTCCAATCCTTAACAAAATGGATTTGCCACAAGCTGAGCCTGAGCGTGTAAAGCAAGAAATAGAAGATATTATTGGTATCGATGCGACGGGTGCCGTGCCGTGTAGTGCTAAGAGTGGTATGGGCGTTAAAGATGTGCTCGAAGAATTGGTTAAGGTTATTCCACCACCTGAAGGCGATCGACAAGCTCCGTTGCAAGCCCTAATTATCGACTCGTGGTTTGATAACTACCTAGGAGTTGTGTCGCTTGTTCGTGTCGTTGAAGGCACACTTCGCAAAGGCGACAGAATATTTATCAAATCTACCGGCAAGATCGAGCAGATTACTTCTTGCGGCGTATTTACGCCGAAGCATACCGAAACAGGGATATTGCAAGCAGGTGAAGTTGGATTTGTTGTAGCCGGAATTAAAGATATTCATGGTGCACCGGTAGGGGACACGATCACGCATGCTAAGACTCAAGAAGTCGGCCAGTTGCCCGGCTTCCAACGCGTAAAACCTCAAGTCTACGCGGCGTTGTTCCCTGTCAGCTCCGACGATTATGAGTCATTCCGTGAAGCTTTAGAAAAGCTGACGTTGAACGATGCTTCTCTGTACTACGAGCCTGAGACGTCAGATGCACTGGGCTTTGGTTTCCGTTGCGGCTTTTTGGGTATGCTCCATATGGAGATTATCCAAGAGCGTTTGGAGCGCGAATACGACCTTGATCTTCTTACTACGGCGCCAACGGTAGCCTATGAAATTAAGTTGAGAAATGGCGACGTAGTGATGGTCGATAATCCATCAAAACTCCCTGATCCAGGTTCTATCGACGAAATGCGTGAACCAATTGTTGAGGCAAATATTCTGGTTCCACAAGACTATTTGGGTAACGTGATTAGTCTTTGTGTTGAGAAACGCGGTGTCCAGAAAGATATGCAATTCATCGGAGGACAGGTCGCGCTCAAGTACGAATTACCAATGGCTGAAGTTGTACTCGATTTCTTCGATCGTGTGAAATCAGTGAGTCGTGGTTTTGCTTCACTCGACTATCAATTTATTCGTTTTGAGGCTGCTAACCTAGTTAAGCTAGACGTTCTTATTAACGGCGATAAAGTTGATGCGCTGGCCTTGATTATTCATAAGGACCACGCCCAATCTAAAGGCCGTTTATTAACCGAAAAGATGAAAGAGTTGATTCCACGCCAAATGTTCGATGTTGCTATTCAAGCGGCAATAGGTGGCCAAGTCGTGGCGCGTCAAACCGTTAAGGCTTTACGTAAAAACGTAACAGCGAAATGTTACGGTGGTGATGTGAGCCGTAAGAAAAAGCTCCTTCAGAAGCAGAAAGAAGGTAAGAAACGGATGAAGCAAGTGGGCAGCGTAGAAATCCCGCAAGAAGCGTTCTTAGCCGTTTTGAAAGTGGATAGTTAATCGATTTAAGATCGATAAAAATAAGTAGCGAGAAAAGAATGGATATCGATTTTCCACTGGTGTTGGTGGTACTAACGTTTTTTACAGGCTTCGTCTATTTAGCGGACGTTCTGTATTTTTCTAAACAACGCGAGGCAAGCAAGGCTCCAAAGGCATCATCAGAGGATGAGCCGAAGATGCATTGGTTGATTGATAATTCTCGCTCTTTTTTTCCAGTGCTGGCGCTTGTGTTAGTGCTCCGGTCTTTTCTTGTGGAGCCTTTTCAAATTCCGTCGGGCTCAATGTTGCCGACCTTAGAAGTCGGCGATTTCATCTTAGTCAATAAATACGAGTACGGTTTGAGGTTGCCAGTCGCGGGCACAAAGGTGGTCGAGCTGAACGATCCTGAGCGAGGGGACGTAATTGTCTTTAAATTCCCAGAAGATGGAAAAACTAATTACATAAAACGTGTTGTAGGGATCCCAGGTGATGTTATTCGTTACGACGAAAAACAACTGTTTATTAATGGTGAATTAGTTCCTGAAACGCTTGTAGCTAATTTACCTCCTTATCGTTTGGCCAAAGAGCAAATAGGCAACGTCACACATCAGTTAATGGAGCATAAGCTACGCCGAAACATTCAAGCCGAAGGTGAATGGGTGGTACCAGAAAACTCCTACTTTGTAATGGGTGATAACCGTGACAATAGTAACGATAGCCGTTATTGGGGCTTCGTTCCCGATGAGTTAGTGGTTGGTAAGGCGTTTGCAATTTGGATGCAATGGAAAGGTCTCACTTCATTGCCATCGTTTTCGCGCGCAGGAAGCATCGAGTAACACGCATTACGTTGTAAACCTGATAGAGCGGGTCTAACCTTAAGTACGCGAGTTAATGAATTTGATTGGAGCAATGCAAATGTCTAGAAATGAAACTAATAATAAATTGTTGAAGAACCAGCGTGGCGCTTCAATGCCCTTTGTTTTGGTGTTTCTAGCGATGGCTGCGTTTGTTGCGTTAGTTGGTTTTAAATTGTATCCAGCCTATTTTGAGCACTGGCAATTAAAGTCAGTGGTGACGTCTTTTGTCGAGGATTCTCAAACCGCTGAACTCGATCTGGGTGAGATTAATCGCCGCTTCAAATTACGTATGCAGACTAACAATATTCGCGACATTGACTTCAATGAAGCTGTATCGATAGAGAAAGAAGAAGGGGTGATTTCTTTCTACTTAGATTATGAAGTTCGTATCAATGTTTACAAAAATGTCGATGCAGTGATTGTGTTCGACGAAGTATCAGAAATCTATCCATAGGTAGCACAACACGGGTGAGTACAGTTAATTACGACAGACTTGAGCGAAAGCTTGGTTATACCTTCAAAGATCGATCTCTTTTAGAGCTCGCCCTCACACATCGTAGTTTCAAAGGTAAAAATAATGAGCGTCTCGAATATCTCGGTGACGCTATTCTCGGCTATGTGATCGCCGAACAACTCTATCTTCGTTTTCCTCATTTTAAAGAAGGTCAACTCTCGCGCTTGAGAGCTCGCTTGGTTAAAGGCGTAACTCTCGCTGAGATAGCGAGAGAGTTTGGGCTAGGTGATTATCTAAAGCTCGGTCCTGGTGAACTAAAAAGCGGCGGTTTTCGACGAGAATCTATTTTAGCTGATGCAGTAGAGTCGATTATCGGCGCGACGTATTTGGATTCTGGTCATGACGTAGCCAAACAAATGGTATTGTCTTGGTACGAAGAACGATTGAGTTCTCCTGAGTTAGAAACGACAGAGAAAGATTCTAAGACTCAGCTGCAAGAATTGCTTCAAGCTAAAAAACAAGACTTACCGACATACGAGGTTTTGCGCACAGAAGGCGAGGCGCATGCACAAACGTTCTATATTCGTTGTACGATTCCTGCGGAAGGCATTTCTATTGAAACGAGTGGTTTGAGTAGGCGTAATGCAGAGCAAGATGCTGCTAAGTTAGCGATTGAACAATTAGGTAAGTAATATGAGCGATAAGAAGTTAGGCGATAACGATGCAGCGCAGTCTGCTGATGAGCTGGACGCTCTATTAGGTCAAGCATTTGGTGGCGTGGTGCAGAAGCACAACACTCGCTGTGGTTATGTTGCGATTGTTGGGCGGCCAAATGTTGGCAAATCAACCTTGATGAATCACATCTTAGGTCAAAAGCTAAGTATCACTTCTCGACGTCCGCAAACCACTCGACATCAAATCTTAGGAATAAAGACAAACGGGGCGAATCAAGCTGTATATGTTGATACGCCCGGCCTGCACTTGAAAGAACATAAGGCGATTAATCGCTACATGAACAAAGCCGCATCAAGTTCGTTGACTGATGTTGACGTGGTGGTGTTCGTTGTGGATCGTACGTATTGGACCGACGATGATGATCTGGTCTTAGAAAAATTACAGAATGTCGGTGCGCCGGTGATTCTGTGCATCAACAAAGTTGATCGTACAAAAGACAAGGGTGGCTTACTGCCGTACTTGCAAGAGATCTCTAAGAAAGGCGAGTTTCAAGATATCGTCCCTATTTCAGCGAAGCAAGGACACAACGTCGAGCAGTTGGAGAGTCTTATTGAGGAGTTGCTACCTGAGAGTATGCATTACTTTCCCGACTCCCAAGTTACCGACAAAAGTCAGCGCTTTTTAGCTGCAGAGTTAGTGCGCGAAAAGATCATGCGCCAACTAGGAGAAGAGCTCCCGTATTCGGTGACGGTTGAAATTGAAGAGTTTAAACAGAAGAGAAATATTCTTCATATTAGTGCCTTAATTCTTGTTGAACGTAGCGGCCAGAAAAAGATTGTGATCGGCGATAAAGGCCAGCAGATTAAGATTATTGGACGTGATGCGCGTAAAGATATGGAGCGTATGTTTGATAGCAAGGTCATGCTGAACTTATGGGTGAAAGTTAAGGGCGGTTGGTCCGATGATGAACGTGCCTTGAAAAGCTTAGGGTATCGCGACCAGTAAGCATGTTTGAAGCGAGTTACATTCTTCATCGTCGCCCGTTTAGTGATACAAGTTTGTTACTCGACGTCTTCACGTATCAGCATGGAAAGGTAGGTTTAGTCGCTAAAGGCGGCTACAAAGCAAAGTCTTCAAAGAGTGCCATTCTTCAGGCATTTCAGCCCTTGTTAATTGATTGGGTTGGTAAATCTGATCTCAAAACCTTAACACAAGCTGAACCGCCCAGCGCCCAATTAGAGTTGACGGGCCAACGGCAGTTCGCGGGTCTGTACATCAACGAGCTGTTATACAAATTATTGGCGCCAGAAGAGCCAATGCCTGCTTTGTTTTCAGCCTATGTAGAGTGTCTCTCGGGTTTAAGTGAGGGTGAAGATATGTCTCAGATGCTCAGAGATTTTGAACTTATATTGTTAGCTGAGCTCGGTTTGTTACCTAGTTTTGATATTGATTGGCAAGGCAAGGTTATACAGTCTGAGTCGAATTACTATTTGAGTGCTGACTCCACATTCGTTTTGACACAAGAGAATAGCCGAAGTTATGTCGTTTTTTCAGGTCAAGATCTCCTAGCTTATTCGTCACGCGTGCAGGCGCTAGTTTCTAATAAAAGCGCTAATCAAGTAAATGATCTTAAAGCGGTGTATCAGACGTTAAATAAGAAAGTCAGTTATATGCTGATTGATCAGGCGCTCCAAGGTGCGAAGCTTCGGAGTAGAGAGCTAATCAAGCAGTTCAGTAAATATACAACAGTAGGATGAGTAAGATGAGTCAACAGCGTAGGGTGTTGTTAGGTGTAAATGTCGATCATGTTGCAACCCTTAGACAGGCACGAGGTACGCGTTACCCTGATCCCGTCCAGGCTGCGATGCTAGCTGAAGAAGCTGGCGCTGACGGCATTACGATTCATCCGAGAGAAGATCGCAGGCATATTCAGGATCGCGATGTGTTTGTGATGAAGGAAACCCTCCAAACGCGTATGAACCTGGAGATGGCGGTAACGGATGCGATGGTCGATCTCGCTTTAAAGGTTAAGCCAGAGCATATTTGCTTGGTGCCTGAAAAACGCGAAGAGTTAACTACCGAAGGTGGGTTAGATGTTGTGGGGCATCTTGATAAGGTTAAGGATGCTTGTCAAAGACTCGGTGATGCTGGCATAGAGGTCTCTTTATTTATCGACCCCGACGAACAACAGATCTTGGCGTCGAAAAATTGTGGAGCGGCAGCGATAGAGCTGCATACGGGCGCTTATGCTGAGCCTGCTTCAAATGAAGCGCAGGCAAGGGAGCTTGGGTTGATTGTTGCCTCTACCGAATTAGGTGTGTCCGAGGGTTTAATCGTTAATGCTGGCCATGGCTTGAATTATCATAATACGCATGAAATTGCGCAGATCAACGGAATGAACGAACTCAATATTGGTCACGCTATTATCGCTAGAGCAGTCTTTGTCGGTTTGAAAGAAGCTGTGCGAGAAATGAAATCGATCATTAATCAAGCAGGCTAGTCGAATGATAGGCGTTGGCGTTGACTTGCTAAAAATTGAGCGGATCGAAAAGGCAATGAGCAATAATCCGGAGCGTTTTCCAGAGAAAGTGCTATCTGATGCTGAGCTTACGGAGTTTGTTCGTTTAGATCGTGGTCAAGAAAATTTTGTCGCAAAACGCTTCGCTGTGAAAGAGGCTGTTGCGAAGGCCTTAGGCACAGGATTTTCGTCAGGAGTATCTTGGCGTGATATTTCGCTTCAGCATGATTCAAATGGAAAGCCAGTCGTTACATTAACAGATGGTGCACAATCTCGATTTGAGGAACTGAATGCGTCATCACTTGAGATTAGTCTTAGTGATGACGCAGGGTTCGTTATAGCGTACGCAAACCTGAGCTAGCTTTGAACGACCTAAAATTTCATCCCTAGACCAATGAAGTAACCGCTCTCGAAGGTGCGATCGCCAGCATCTTTGATACCTGCATTCAAATACTGGTAGCCAAGACTGAGATCAGCACTCTGGATGACTCGATAATTGAGCTGGGCTCGAAAGCGTTTAAATTCATCAGAATCACCGTAAGCAAGAATATCAGGCGCGTAGTGCAGTCGAGTTTCTACTGATAGGCCTGGAGTACTAGGAAGATTGATCCGAACAGCTCCACCAAAAGCAACCGCAGAAGCTTTGAATTCGCCTTCCTTCATATGTGTTGCCTCAAGCCCCAACAGCACAGTAGTTGGCAAATTTGAAACAGCTGTCTGTCCCTGAGTGTGAAGATTAATGTTGCTAATATTGACCGATTCGCTTTCGTCTTTATAAAAATGCTCGAAACCCGCCACTAGGTCGGTCTCACCAATCTGGCCATCAATGCCACCTCCAATAGTGTCATTGCTTATTCTGAAGGAGGCGCCGCCGGCGTAACTTAGGGAGGATAAAGCCAGTAATGCTGTGCATGCGATAAAGCGGATGTTGAATGTCATGAAGAAACCTTTTTGAAGCATTTATAAGTTTGTAGTAAGACCGAAAAATAAAGAAAAATCAGGAGTAGTGCTAGGTCTGATATCTTCACTAAACCCGATGTAAATATTGTGTCTGCTGACATCGAAAGACAGAGCGCTCGATAGTGCAATACTCGTCCATCCAAGTTCACGTACTTCATCATTGAAGTAAGGAGTATTTATGTCAATATTGGTAATTAATGCAATAGTTGGTGTGAAAATAAGGTCGAGGCTTCCATAAGCGCCACCAACAAACGGGTTTGGTGAAAACTCATCAATCATCGATTTGTAACGAAGATACGACACGTTATATCCATAACTTGTCTGAATTCTTGGCAGAAAAGCGTTATCGAGTTCAATCGAGGCGCCTTGCGTTGCGAAGCTAAGATTAATTGAACTTGCCAATCCGCCAGTTTGCTTTGACGTATCGCCGGTTGGCAAGTTGAAGCTCAGGCTTACTGCGTCGCTTATGAAAGATGTAGGACGCATTTCGACAAAAAGCATGGTATCTCCCAGACCATGCGATCTATCAATACGTTTATATGTTTCACCGTTTTTTGTGATATTCCAATTCAGCTGGTTATTTGTAGATTGCTCGCGACCATTCTGAGGCATGCCAAATACGTCATGAAATTCGTAGATTGGATCGTCTAAATATCCAGAGCGATGCGCTTGATATTGCAGTGATAAGCCGAGGCTAAGAGTGCCCGTTCGATAGGTAAGCGTTTCTCGGATAAGCGATGTTTCTCCATCAACATCGTATGTTGTTTGGTCTACGGTCGATTGCCTGAAATAATTAGATATTGCCACACTGGTTTCAAACGTCATTTTACTTTGCTTTTGAGCAGCAGATGGATAGTGCGCGTAAGGAAGCTGGCCGATTAGCGGGTTCAAATTTACATACTGAATTTTTGATGCGTAGGCACGTTGATCAAACAATGATAAGAACAGGATGATCAAGGCCGATATCAAGGATTGAGAGCGGAGCATATCAGTCTATCTTTTATTTAACGGCGCTCAGGATAGAGCAGACCGAAGTTATTTGTTAGTGTTGTTACGCACATATAATAATTTACTAATAAAACGGAGTTTTCGTGTTGTCGCTCTTAGAAGGACTTTTTGAATCAAAATTGTTAAGCAAAATTTGGTTCAAGAGCGTTGGTGTCGTTCTCTTCGCTACGGCAGCTTTATATATAGTCAAAGGAATAAGTGAATTTAGATCATATCAACATCTTGTTGAGAGTTGCGCCAAGCAGAAGCTAGTCCGAGAAGGTGAGCAACTAGCGCGAAATCTCAAGCAAAATGATTTGGAATATATTTCGGCACGTCTTAATACGATCGAGTATTCCTGTGCGATGCCTTTCGACCGAAGCTCTAGTGACTATTCTACATATCATGTTCGTCCTCAGGCTGACTTCTTTTGGTCCGTTTCTAAAAACGAATCCGAAGTTATGCGGATTGGTAAAAGCCTGCTTGCTGGTCCCACTTCTACGGTTAGTTATCCTCTAAGTATTTGGTCTGAAGGTAATTCGGGAGATTACTGGGTTGGAACAATATCCCTTAAGCTTTATTTCGGGGACCATGTTGAACACTTAACATCGTCGTATTGGTCAGATTATGGTGTGGACGCAACAAAGTCTGTCATCGTTTTAACCTTGGTGTTTGCTTGGATTTTTTTCGCCTTTATTCGTCCTAATCAGGAATTTACTCGACGCTTGAGCGACCCCGCTATGAGCTCGTCGCAGATAAGAAACCTTATAGGTGGACGTAGGGATGAATTGAGCGGTCTATGGCGTGCCGTTTTGACAGTCAAAGAAGCGTCTGAAGTAGAGCGCTTTGAGTTTGAATCTCAGATCAGAGAGCTTGATGCACATATCAGTAAGGTGGAACGTGGTCAGATTGGGCAAAATCTATCAACTGAACAAGCGAGTTCAGACATTAAGAGCGCAATTGCTCGCACACTAGCGCTACACGCACGTGCTTCACATGACGGCGATAAGCAGGCTGCGTTTTTATCAAACTATTTATCTGCTGTGTTAAGTGTAAGTGCCAACCTGCATGAGCGAGCATTAATGGAATCGGGTGAGGTCGCTCTCTCGGAAATACCATTTAGCCTAAGAGTGTTTGGCTTATTTTTAGTAAATGAATTTAAACGGCGTTTTGAGCGCCGAAATGTGGCTTTTATTTTTGATTTTGACGAAGACTTACCTGATTTCGTTGAAGGCGACCCTCAGAAGATTAGGCGGATCACGAGAAATGCATTTAAGCGTTTATTGTTGGAGCCGAGTTTGGAGCAAGTGACATTTAGCATAAGTAAGAAAGATATACCCATGAAAGACACTCGGTACGTGTTTGAGCTAGTAGGGCAAGCAAGGAAACATGGGCAGCTTCTGGATGCGACGGAATCTGGCTCAAATGCCGAACGCGGGCCCACGTCAATGCTAGAGATGCTCTGTTACATCATGGGTGCTCGCTGGGTGTTCTCAAAGGGTTTAGATGGTGAGTTGACCCAAAGTCTAAGCCTGAGGTTGCCTTCGCCTGTTATTGGTAGCGCAAGCAGCGTTAACCTAAATGACCTAAGTGGGCTTACAGAGGCGAGTGTATTGGTATACGATTTGGCTACGAAAGCAAATAGTTTTGTTTACGAAGCACTGTCTAGTGCGTGCGACAACATCGATTACACAAACTCATATGATCAGTTATTAAGTGCATTGAAGGGTCATCCAAGCTACCAAATATTAGTTGTAAGTGATCTTGTGCCTAACATGTCATCTCGCGAATTTTTGTCTGAATTAAGACGCTGCATTTCAGCAACAATTCAGATTCTTGTGGTGAGCGAAAGCCCTCAAGCGGGGGATGTTCAGGAGTATAGTGAGATAGGTGTGCAAGGACTGCTGTCGCGCAGTAATTTTGCGCATCTTGGGGTGCAAACCGTCAACTATATGCTTCAAACTGACCGAACGCTTGGTCACAAGCGAAAAAGCATAGTGACGCGCTATAGTGTTATTGATTTCCTTAGTCCTCTGAATATACAGGCGCTGCCGGCAGACTTAGCCCCAAATTACGATGTGGGTACTGTTTTACTCATCGCGGAAGAGTTGGTCTGTATCGAATTTACGCGACAACATTGTGAGAAGTTTGGTGCTCAATTTGTACACTACAAATCAGCATTTGAA
This sequence comes from Oleiphilus sp. HI0066, assembly GCF_001635725.1. Classification (NCBI taxonomy): domain Bacteria; kingdom Pseudomonadati; phylum Pseudomonadota; class Gammaproteobacteria; order Oceanospirillales; family Oleiphilaceae; genus Oleiphilus; species Oleiphilus sp. HI0066. The sequence goes on along the minus strand of NZ_LWFH01001700.1, from coordinate 10,610 downwards.
GCAGTGGATGCATTCAGGCAAGAGGCTTTCGAGCTTGTTCTTGTTGATGATGCGTTTACTGATATAGATACACTCACAGTGATTGAAATGCTCCGGAATATAGAGGGGAAAAGGCGAGATAACGTTCCTACACCTGTTATAGCTCTCGGTAACATGGATCAGGATAGTAAAGATATCTATCTTAAAGGAGGCGCAACGGACGCTATCAATAAGTACACAATAGATGGCACATTGTCTGCTGCGTTTAAAAAATATTTAAACTGTAAAATAAGTGCATAGTTATTGACCTGCTAAGGTCGACTGCTACATTGGATGTTAATAAGAAGGATAAACAAAGGATTGATTATGGTCGCACGTGCATATATTCGACACCCGTCTGATATGCCTATCGAACTATCAACGGTTCCAGAGGACAGAGCCGTTTGTACGTTTACAAAAGATATCAGTGTTGGTGGGTTAAGTTTTAGTTCTTCAAGGTCCTTTGGTAAAGGCGCGCTCGTTTCAATTAAAATCCCGGTAATTGATCCTCCTTTCGAAGCTCAAGCTCGCGTTATATGGTGTTTAACTCAGGAAGATGGCTATGAAATCGGCTTAGAGTTTTGTACCTCTGGTGATGCCTATCGTGCTCGGATGGTCGAGCAGATCTGTCATATTGAGCATTACCGATTGTGGGTGAGAGAAGTAGAAGGGCGCGAATTAGACTCTGAAGGTGCTGCTGCGGAATGGATAGGAAAATTCGCAAAGGAATTCCCCGCTTTTAGCTAGTAATGTCTATAACGATTAGAGAGTTCTGTTCTACACGGAATTTAATTTCAAAGGCATATAACTTCATGCCATAGATCTTAGGGTCCTCGTTTTGTTGCTTATACGCAGGACGAGGGTCTTGTTCCATAACTTCCTTTACAAAACACTCTAGGTTCGTGTAACCATTTTTAGTCAAGGCGTGAAGCATTGCTCTCGCTTTGTCACTGAACACAACATCTAGTTTTGAAGATGGTGCGTTTTTCGCGATGCCACACTGAGGATTGATAGCGCTATCGGAATATTCAATATAGGGTTTGATATCGTATATAGGTGTGCCATCGAGTAAGTCAGGACATGAGACGATTAAGCTAGTCTTTTTGTCGAGAATGACTTGCTTTAGCTCGACAAGTGACAGTCCCAGAGAATTTGGTCTAAATGATGAGCGGGTTGCAAAAACACCAGTTTTTTTATTGCCTCCAAGTCTAGGCGGTCTAACTAAAGGCTTGAATTCGGCATGTTCGTGCTGATGAAAGCCAAACTGCAGCCAGAGATGTGAATACTGTTCTAAGCCAACGAATGCATCCGGTTGATCGTAAGGCGAAACGAATTCTATGACGGAATTTGCGTGTTTGATAAGCGAGGGCTGCCTTGGAATACCAAATTTTTCTTTAAAAGGCGTGCTCGCAAATGCGATAGGAGTAATATTCATGTGAATGCTGATTTAGCTTAAGTGGAAATACTTATTCTTTCTCAGAGAATACCATTTCTATTTTAATCGTAAACGATGGATCCATCTTCCAGTTATCTTCTTTTGGGTAATACATTTCTGGAATCATTTCGTAAAAGAGCCATTCCTTCATCAATTTTCTACGATAAATGGCGTTAACAAAATACCCAGTCGCTTGCACTTCTGGCTTCGTCTCAGCAAGCATCCCTACTTGATAATTGATAGCCCTTTTTGAGTCAATTTCACGCAAGAAAGAGTAGGTGTGAGCGAGCTCCCAAAGACGTTCTTTATGATCGTATTTTCCATCTATTCCTTGCCGGAAGATAAACCAAGGTCCTTGTCGCTGCAGCGTAAATTCAGCATGCGCCCCCCAACCCTCATCGTGATAGTAGTAAAGAGCATCGTGCGAGGAAACGCTCCATACGTCTGTAAATTCATATCTCCCGTGAAGACGGTAACGCCAGAAAGGGTCGATCGGATCTCCGAATTTAACCCCAACACCCGTACTTGTATCAAAGTCCTTCAGATTTCGAAGTGTAAAATCGAGCGCGCCTGAGGCAGTGTCTTTTACGCGTTTGTCGTCGTCTTTGCGCCCAATTGCGCGTTTTTTATCACGTACACTCTGTTCTTCGGGTGTTTCACTTTCAACAATGAGTCGGAGCTTTTTTTGCAAAGTTGGTAGGTGAAGTCGGAATTTAACGATCGGGTCTAGATAGCTGTGTCCACTTTTGTACTGCTGAAATTCAAAGCCAACTTTTAGAAAACTATTATTGCTCGATTCGATTACTTCTTCATCAGCGAAAAACGCGTCGAGCCTTTTGGCAGTATCTCCAACTACATGCCCCCAGTAGTTACGGTTTTCTGTAAGCCAAGTAAGTGTCGGTGAGTCTTGTTGTTCCGAAGGAATAGAGCTTCTATCTTTTGCTGAGGGGGAGGTAAATTCGACATCATTAGCACTTGATGTAAATGCGCACATCAATAGCGCGACAGCAGTAATACTTGCACTAAAAATACTTGGCGATTTGACGCGCTTGCTCATCCAGTGTGGCACGCTTTTCTTGTCTTCCCATAAGTCCAGTGACATGCAGTGCTAGTTTAGGCAATGATCGTAAAAAGTCATGCTTTTTGCGAGGAATTATATGAAGGTGGATGTGCGGAACTGTTTGATTAGCAGCTTTGCCATCATTTAATAGAATATTACAGCCATCCTCTCCAAAACCTGCTCTAATCATTGCGCTCATCACCTTACGCCCTAAATCGAACAGTTTGGACTGATGTTCGTCTGATAGCGCTGAAATCCGATCGTGATGAGCGCGAGGTATGATTAAAACATGCCCAGAACTTAAGGGGTAAGCATCCATAATAATCATGAAGTGTTCATCTTCATAAATCACGCTGGCCGGCAGTGCACCGTTATTAATCGCGCAAAATGGACAGGGTCGACGACTCATATTATTGAAGGCTTTCAGAAGTGTTAGATGCGCTTTGCGCTTCGGCGATTTCCCATTCGTCTTGGCTTTGAGAAGCGATGCTGTACTCCTCTGAAGCCCAAGCGCCGAGATCAATTAATTTACAGCGCTCGCTACAAAATGGACGCTCTTTATTCTTCTCTTCCCATGTAACAGGGTCTGCGCAGGTTGGACAATTAACGATTAGAGGAGTGTTGTTTGACATTTATTTTGACTCGGCAAGTTTGAGGTATTCTTCGTGTTGTGAGTCTACCACGGCGTTCAGGTGGTCTAAATCACCATCGTTTAAAATAATGTCGTGAGCACGCTCTTGTTTCATTTTTCTAGGCATTTGAGCAGCAATGATTTTCCCTATATCTTCTTCTGAAGCGTTATCTCGCGTGGCTGCACGGATTTTTTGATCTGCCTCGGTGGCGTCAATTAATAATGTTCGCGTGCAGAGCTGGCTTTGTTTTGTTTCGAATAACAAAGGCGAGACTAGAATTGCGTAAGCTGATTCTGCTTGGCTAAGCTGTCGAATAATCTCAGATCGAATAAGTGGATGTAAAAGAGTTTCGAGCCAGCGCTTCGCATTGCTGTCAGAAAAGATAATTTCACGTAAGCGTGCTCGATTTAACGCACCTTTTTGCTCGCCGTCTGAATGTAGAACATCCGTTCCAAATTGCTTAGCGATCATGCCTAGTGCACTAGAACCAGGCTCGACAACTTCACGTGCGACAACATCCGCATCAACTACGGTTACACCAAGTGTTTCAAATCGATCACTGGCAGCGCTTTTCCCCGAGCCGATACCGCCCGTTAATCCAACGATTAGCATAAGGTGTTTGGTCTCTTTCTTATTAAGATCTGGCTAGCCAAGCCAAATGGTTTTAATTTGTTCGCCCCACATAAGCGCAATCCAGCCAGCAGCTGCCAGGTATGGGCCAAATGGCATGGGTTTATTTTTCTCGCGACCGACAATCGCCATTGCAAGTATTCCGTAAGCGGCTCCTACAAAAGAGGATAATATAATGATAATCGGAAGCATTTCCCAGCCGAGCCACGCTCCCAAAGCTGCCAGTAGTTTAAAGTCTCCATATCCCATTCCTTCCTTACCTGTAGCAAGCTTGAACAACCAATACAAGGACCAAAGAGATAAATAACCCGCAACCGCACCCCAGAAGGCGCTGTCGAAGTTAGTCACTAATCCAAAACTGTTGACAATCAAGCCTAACCACATAAGAGGTAGGGTAATGTTGTCTGGCAAAAGTTGGGTGTCAGCATCAATCATCGTGAGAGCTATGAGTGCCCAGGTAAAGAGAAGCAAAGCAAAGCTCTCGTAGCTTGCGCCAAAACTGTATGCAATGGCAAAGCACATAAAACAGCTTGTTAACTCGATAAGAGGGTAGCGAATACTAATCTTTGTTGAGCAATTACTGCATTTGCCGCGTAAAAATAGCCAACTCAGTACCGGGATGTTTTCCCAAGGCTTAATCGCATGGCCGCAGTTAGGGCAGGTGGAATTAGGTTTTGATAAGGTGATTTTGTCTTCTTCGGGCGCTTCCTGCTCGAGAAATTCAGACGCTTGCTGACGCCATTCCTGATGCAGGATTTTGGGTAAGCGGTGGATAACGACATTTAAAAAGCTGCCGACCAAAAGCCCTAGAACAACATAGCTCGTGTATAAAAGGGCGCTGTTGTTGTTCAGTGTTGATATGAGTGTATTAATTTCTTGCATGGATCTTCTTTCTTTTGACCATAAAAAAGGCAAAGCCGAAACTTTGCCTTATTGTATTAAACGTAAATACCGTATTTAACCTACTACCGCGCCCATCTGGAATATTGGGAGGTACATGCCGATAATCAGGCCGCCAACTAATACGCCAAGTACTGACATAATCAACGGTTCCATCAAGGTGGTCATGTTATCAACTAGGTTGTCGACCTCTTCTTCAAAGTGTTCAGCAACCTTATCTAGCATCGTATCAAGGGCACCTGATTCTTCGCCAATTGATACCATCTGCACTGCCATAACAGGGAAAACGCCCGTTTGTTTCATCGAGAACTGTAATTGCGTGCCAGAAGCCACCTCGTCTCGGATTGTATTTACGGCATTACGATATACGACGTTGCCAGTAGCTCCTGCGACAGAATCAAGAGCGTCAACTAATGGAACGCCCGCAGCGAAAGTAGTTGATAGTACACGTGAAAAACGAGCGACTGAGGATTTATCAATTATATTCCCAACAATCGGAAGTTTTAAGATAGTTCGATCTACTCCATCTCTAAATTTTTCACTTTTAAGTTTGGCTTGATTAAACACGAAAACAGTGCCCACGATCGCAATAAGTACAATTAACCACCAAGACTGTAGCCATTTTGATACTGCAATAATCATTTGTGTGAAAGCGGGAAGTTCAGCGCCGAAGCCGGCAAACATGCTCTCAAACTGGGGCACTACTTTAAGGAGCAGTATTGCGGTTACCACCATCGCGACAACCAACACCGAGATAGGATAGGTCATCGCTTTCTTTACTTTCTTTTTCAGCGTCTCAGTTTTTTCCATGTAAGTCGCAACGCGGTCTAGCATGGTTTCGAGCGCGCCAGATTTTTCACCTGAGTCGACAAGGTTTACAAACAAATCATCAAAATGTTGAGGGTGCTTCTTCAGTGCACCAGCAAAGTTATTACCAGCAGCTACGTCGTTCTTTATTTCTAGAACGAGATCTCTAAGTGTCGGATTCTCAAGGCCGTCCGCTACAATGTCGAACGATTGGATGAGCGGTACACCAGCTTTCATCATCGTAGCAAGTTGGCGAACGAATATGGCGATATCGAAGGGGGTTATTTTCTTCTTTTTTGTTCCTCCGCCAAATGAGAATGCTGGCTTCTTAACCTTGGCTGCGTTGATTCCTTGTTTGCGCAGCTGCGCTTTAACGAGGGCTGCAGTCTCCGCAGTCATAGCGCCCTTAATCTTATTGCCTTTGCGGTCTGTACCTTCCCATTCAAAATTAATGGGTTTTTTTGCCGTGGTTGCCATGCTTATTCCTTCGTTACTCGCTGTACTTCTTCGAGACTGGTTACACCTTCAATTGCTTTTAATAGCGCTGACTTACGGAGGTCGTTAAAACCTTCCTCTTCTGCGGCTTTGGCAATGGTTAGGGAGTCTGCTTCAGACATAATTAACTGCGAAATCTTAGGGGTGATTTTCACAACTTCGTAAATGCCTACTCTTCCTTTATAGCCGTTATTACACTTATCGCAGCCTTTAGGTTGGTAGATTGTGATGCCTTCATCAATTTGCGCTTCAGTAAAGCCTTCTTCAAGTAGTGTTTCGCGAGGCACGTCCAATGGCTCTTTGCAATTGCTACATAAGCGTCGTGCTAATCGTTGAGCGATGATCAAGGATACAGATGTTGCGATGTTAAACGCTGGTACGCCCATATTTAACATACGGGTCAGAGTTTCTGGTGCGCTGTTGGTGTGTAGCGTCGACATAACCATGTGGCCGGTCTGTGCCGCTTTAATCGCGATAGAGGCTGTTTCAAGGTCACGAATCTCACCAACCATTACGATGTCCGGGTCCTGACGTAAGAATGAGCGTAAGGCTTCAGAGAAGTTAAGGCCTACTTTGGCGTTTACGTTAACTTGGTTAATGCCTTCAAGGTTAATCTCTACAGGATCTTCCGCCGTTGAGATGTTTCTCTCTGGTGTATTCAGAATATTAAGACCGGTGTATAGCGAAACTGTTTTACCTGATCCCGTAGGGCCGGTTACAAGAATCATCCCCTGTGGTTGGTGCAAGGCTTCCATGTACATGTCTTTTTGCACGTCTTCGTAACCAAGGGCGTCGATACCCATTTTCGCAGAGCTAGGATCAAGAATACGGAGTACGATTTTTTCACCCCAAAGAGTTGGGAGTGTATTGACACGGAAGTCGATTGCCTTGGTTTTGCTCAACTTCATTTTAATGCGACCATCTTGCGGGACACGCCTCTCAGAAATGTCCATTTGCGACATTACTTTTAAACGCGCCGCAATTTTGGGTGCAAGCTTGATGGAGGGGCGAGATACTTCGTGCAAGATGCCATCTGTACGATAGCGCACTCGGTATGATTTTTCGTAAGGTTCAAAGTGAAGGTCGGACGAGCCTTTTTTGATCGCATCAAGCAGCATTTTATTTACATACTTAACGATAGGGGCGTCGTCTGTATCTGCGGATGTGTTATCTTCTTCCTGCTCTTGACTTTCGTCTAAATCAATATCGAGATCTTCGTCATCAAGATCGCCCATTGAATCGTCTTGTGATTCAAGGTAGCTGTCGATAGCAGAGGATAGTTTGTCGTCTTCGACTAGTACTGAATCAACACTCATCCCCGTGTGGAATTTAATCTCATCGACAGCGTTTACATTTGTTGGATCTGAAACGGCTATAAATAGTCTATTGCCGCGCACATATAAGGGGAGTGCGCGATGTTTGCGAATAAGTTTCTCGTCTACAAGCTTTTCTGGAAACGATTCTTTTAGAAATGCTCCAAGGTCTAGAACTGGAACACCAAATTCCTCTGCAGCCGAAAACGCAATGGCTTTAGCATTTGCTAAGTTCTCTGAAACGAGATGCGTGATTAGAGGAATGTTGTTTTCGATCGCATGCGTTTGTGCATTTAACGCGGTGTCTTCATCAATAATTTGATCAAGAACGAATTTGCGGGCGAGTCCAGTTAAGTTTGTTGGGGCATTGCTTGCCATAGTGTTCTCTTACTTATAGGTGTTCTAATTCAATAAGCAGAATTAAATGCGCGTATTTATTATTAGCTTACGTGCGTTAATTCATCTGCTATTTAAAAATTGTAGAGCAAGTTTCGGTTTTTAAAAGAGATTCTACCTAGTAAGGGGCAATATGTGGCGTTAAAGCTAGTTTAGGTGTTCGGTAGTCTGTGACTTCAGTTTGATGTGGAGAGTTAAATCTGAATCTTCTAGTGTCGCGGCTGTGTAAGAAGTGACAAATTGCGTCACTTATTGCTATCGCAAGTCGTTCGTTATAGATTATTTACTCTTATAGTTGTTTCTCTTAAAACTCCATAAGTCATTGCTTTTAAATAAAAATAAAATATTTTCTTGCGCTTGGCATGGGTGCTGCTAACGTTAGTATTAGACGCGCTTGATGACTGCTTTGAGAACTTTTTTGCAGTTTGAAAGGAAAGGTCTCAAAGCAGTCAATAACGCCCAAGCGGCTTAGAAAAAAATTATTATTCGCTCATAGAGCAATTGGAGATTGATAATGAACAAAGCAATGCAAACAGTACAGAAAGGTTTTACGCTTATTGAATTGATGATCGTTGTTGCGATTATCGGTATTTTGGCAGCAGTAGCGATTCCTGCATACCAGGATTACACCATTAAATCTGAAACAACTGCAGCATTAGCAGAGTTGTCGGCACTTAAGACACAGTTTGAAGTCGCAGTTAACAGTGGTGATACTCCATCATTAACGGCAACTGACGCAGGCTTTATCGGTCAAACAGCGAACGGCGGAACATATTGCGGCCTAGCTCTAACGGGTACTACTGCGATTACTTGTACTCTTGACGGTTCGACTGCTGTTACTGGCGCAACGCTTACTTTAAACCGCGATGCGGCGACTGGTCTATGGTCTTGCGCAACAGGTGGTAATATCAACTCTGTTGCATTCCCAGAGAAATACAAGCCAGGTTCTTGCAGCTAATAGATGACTGGTATGAGAAAGAGGGCTACGCCCTCTTTTTTTATGTCTGCCACTTATGACGATCAATAAGAAAGAGAGCGTTTAGGATGATGAAATCTCAACGTATTTTGTTAATTGTCATTACGGTTTTTCTGTTTTTTGCTTTCTTTCCATTAGCACCAAGCTTTACCTATAGCTTTTTTGAACGACAGCGTTTACTTGAAGCTATAGTTCTTGTGTTTGCTACTTTTTTCCTCGTTTTCTCTTTAATCTCCGGTCGCAACAAGGCCAACGATTTTGTTTGTAGATTTAAATTGCCTTTACTTGGGGGGCTGGTCTTTATCAGTTTTGGCTTGGTCTCGGCAATGCTCTCTATCGAGCCCGTGAATTCGTTTTTGTACGTATTGCACTTTTTTCTCTTATTTGGCTTGGCGATATTTGTCGCGATCAATAGTTCGACTACCTTTGTTAAACAGGTGTTTGTAGCGCTCGTTGTTACGCATAGCTCGCTGATCTGCTATGCGCTGTTGTACTTATTTTTTGCTGCTAGCGATGGCGGTAAGATCGTTCCATCGGTTGTTTATTTTGGTTTCGATAATATTCGCTTCTTTAATCAGGTTCAGGTGTTTGTACTGCCGGCTTTATTATTTTTCTCATGGAGTGAGCGTTTCGGACGGCTTGCTTTGCTAATGCTATTCGGCAATTTGCTATTGATGTACTTGGGCGGCGGATTAGGGATTAGTTTGGTGTGGGCGCTTACCCTATTGTTTATCGCATTTTTTGATAAGCGCATGGCGGTAAAAGGGTTGTTGGTGTCTGTAGCTGCTTACGCTTTAATGTGCGTTCTTTTGTATATGTCGAGTTTTGATGAGTCGGCAAAACAATTAATTACAGTAAACGATGGTGGTCGCATACCTCTATGGTTGGCGACTATCGATCAGCTTAGTTTGATGCACTTACTTGTTGGTATCGGGCCGGGTTTATTCGAAGCACCGGTTAAATTGATAATGCTCAGCCACCCGCATAATTCAATTTTGGAATTGTTAGTTGAATGGGGCGGAGTTGCTACAGTTGCGATGATTGGCATAGTGCTTTGGACCTTGTCGTTGTATCGAGGACGATTGAAGGCGAATAGAGCGGTTGAGCTGATTGATATTGCCTTTATGTCTTTTTTAGGCGCTTTGATGCTTTCATTGGTTTCTGGTGTGATCGTTATGCCAATGGCTCAGTGCCTGTTATTTGTATTTTGGGGTTTGTTTCTCGGGCTTTATTTAGGGTCTATTTCCCGTCAAAGTGACTTGCGAATTATGTCATTAAAAACCTCGACTCAAGGTTCGTCCCGAAGTACGATTTTAACGACTATGCTAGCCATCACGCTTTTGTTTATCGTTGTTGCATATGTGATATTGATCGGCATAAGCTATTCGCTAATGGATCCTTTTGCTCCGGCCATGCAAGGCCCACGTTTTTGGCTTAATGGCGAACGATATTTGGACCTCATAACAATAAAGAACTTTTTAATTGGTAAGTGATATGGATATAAAAAAGGTCAAAGGTTTTACTTTAATTGAACTAATGATCGTTGTTGCGATAATTGGTATTTTGGCTTCTGTCGCTATTCCGGCTTATCAGGATTATGTTTCAAAGTCACAGTTAACTAGTGCATTTTCAGAATTAGCATCGCTAAAAATCACCTATGAGGTTGCTGTTAATGAGGGAGAAACTCCATCGTTAACGCCCGGTTCCGGAGGGTATGTTGGTATGACCTCAGCAAGTAGTGAGTATTGTACGCTAACTCTGCTTACGTCCAATGGTGGTATTAGCTGTGCTTTGAAAAATGTAGGTGTTGGCTTAGCTGGAGCTACTTTGCAATTGCAGCGTGCTTCGGATGGAATATGGGCGTGTGTTTCTAGCGGGACAGTGACTGCAACGTCTTCAAGCATCCCAGTACGTTTTTTGCCATCCGCTTGTAGTTAAAACATGGGTC
>NZ_LWFH01001699.1:0-1237 GCF_001635725.1 Oleiphilus sp. HI0066 | reverse complement strand
TCAATTCCAGTCCTAAGCCTCGGTACCAATTAATAATATCTTCTGACAAAGGAGCTGAGCCACTCACAGCAAAGTGACAATGATCTAAGCCCAAGTTCTTCAATACTTTTTTATTTACAAGAGAAGATATGATCGGAATACTCTGAAGGAACTTCAGTTTTTCAGGTGTCATTTTCTGGAATACACCGAGCTGGAACTTCGCCCATAATCTCGGTACAGAGATAAAGACCGTTGGTCGCGCACGCTTTAAGTCCTGAACAAATGTATCAAGCGCTTCTGCAAAGAAAAGATGAAAACCCACATACAAAGACGCCTGCTCTACGGCATAGCGCTCAAATACGTGCGCCAAAGGCAAATAAGAAAGCATGCGTTCTGAATCTTTCATCTCAAGTGCCTCAGAAACACCTTTCGCTGCCATACTCATAGCCCCAAAAGAAATCATGACACCTTTAGGTTTGCCAGTACTCCCCGAGGTATAAACAATCGTTGCTAACTCATCGGCATCACGAACCGTTTCTTCCATAAGCGGTTTATGGTCGGCAACAATTTGCTCCCAAGTTTGGAAATCATTTGGCGGGCTAAGTGAATAAGATAAACAGGGAAGATCATCTGGAACACCAGCTTTCATCTCATCCCAGTCATCCAATTTACCAACAAAAAGAAGTTTTGAATCACTGTGTTCTAGAATATATCGAACGGTCTCTGCGTTTAATGTCGGATACAGAGGTACAGTGACATGCCCCGCCATCCAAATAGCCAAATCTGACATGATCCAGTGCGCACAGTTTTTCGATAAAATAGCAATCTTGCTTTTGGGAGGGAGGTCTAGAGACTTTAAATAGGAGGCCATTCTTCTCGCCTCACCAACCGCTCGATTCCATGTGTATTCTTGTACCTGATCCCCGCCCATCGGCTGTGTCAGATATAAGTCATCAGCTTTTGCTTTTTCCCACTTATAGGCGTAAGCGAGTGGCGATAAAAATCCGTTATTTGCTCCCATGAACCCCTCTCTATTTATTATTGGTGGACTTACGAAGAGCAACCATCATAAAAGCAGTGCCACAAAAAAGATATGTTAAATGCAGCCAAGCGACTATTTGCAGTGTGATTGCAAACACAACAAGCAATAATAGAATTTGCTGCGCTCTGAAATCTCGACTATATCACTACGGCGCTTGGTAATTTTGCTAGGCTAATCATCACAATTAAAACGATAACCATAGGCTTAAGGAACTGA
>NZ_LWFH01001698.1:0-1017 GCF_001635725.1 Oleiphilus sp. HI0066 | reverse complement strand
AAGCAGACGGCTCTGAAGCGTTAATTGATACGCTGAACCACCATCAAGATCTTTCGCGTAATCAAACTGCGACAAGGCTTGCCCTAAACTTCCATACAAACTGGTATGAAAGTATTGGCGATCAGTTGATGTGGAGTTTGGCGTCATTGCGCTTAACCCTAAGCGAGCAGTTAAACTTCTATGCAATCCATAGCGGACCTCCGCCATATTAAAGTTCGTCACCTCATTAAAATCGTTGATCTTCCCACCGACTAATCGCTGATTTCTTTGTAAGCTCCAAATGTCGTATTCCCAAGCACCGGCCTTAAGCATTGCCCCGCCCGATGACACTACCTCACGAATTTCACGCTCTTGCCCCTGAGGCCCATACAAACGAATATCAAAAATATTCTCGCCCAAATAAATGGGTACATTCTCAAAGATGTAGCGACCTTGGCTTGTGGTTTCAGAAAATTCTNTCAAGCTACCATTGCGATAAAGTTCGACCTCCCATCCTGGAGGTGCATCACCCTCAAGCGTGATCACATCGCCCTGCTCTTGAATTGACTCGCCACCGCGAGACAAGCGAGCCCCACTACCCTGAACAGAAGAAAATAACAGCGCATCACTCAACCCGGTCACATCCCCAACCTCATAACGATCCATACCTAGAGCGATCGTTTTGTCCGGCCCTTCAGAGGCGCGCGAAAACGTTAAGCGTATATCTGTATCACTATTATTAGAGATCAAGCTTGCTTGAAGCGAATGCTTTGCCACATCGGCCCGACCTTGAACAACGAGATCATGTCGAAAATCGCTCGCACCTCGATTTTTCTCAACGTCAGCACCGATAGAGATATCGAAGTGCGGCATATTCCACCACTCATAAGTGTTTGGGATATAAGTCTCAGGAAGCGTTTCCAGCTCGGGACGTTCTATTTCTTCTTGGCGTTTTTTGCGCTCGAGCTTGGCAATTAATGGGATATCTTTTGAAGCATCAACACGTAACTGAAGTTGAGACACATCAATATCAAAATT
>NZ_LWFH01001697.1:0-918 GCF_001635725.1 Oleiphilus sp. HI0066 | reverse complement strand
TTGTTTGGTTTGGGGCTTTATCCTGAGTTGAGTGGTCGATTAAACGGGCATATCACTTTGGGGCCGGGCGGTCGTTTTGGTGATGAAGGTATTACCATCAATGCAGATATTGAATTGCGTGATGGCTTAATGGCTACTTATAAGGAATCTGATGGTAGTGGTTTCTGGTTGGCAGGACTCGATATGGATAAGCATCTTCGTGACATGCTTCTTGACGTTACTGAAGAGGGTTTGCGAATTTATGAGACAGAAAGTTGGTCGCGACTAGATGTCACAGACTTTAGATTAGGTGATCGGGCAACTGGTGCGAGCTTTGGGCGCATGGTGCTGGAGACATACGAACAAGGATCTGAAAGAACAATTTCCGCAGGCGGAGCTGGGGCTGTATGTGTTGGTGGGCAAGGGAGCGATAGCGCGTCGTGTCAATCTGATGGTGGTCGATGGTCTGATAGAGGGGATCAAGGCTTAACGATTGCATCGGCCAGATTTTTTAAGGATAGCGTTGAAGCGGAAGGCAAGCGCAATCGCTTTACGTGGGAGACTGGTCGCTCTGGAGAAGGTACTGCCGGTGTTGTGAATGACACTGGTATTAAGTTGGTGTTTGATAACTTTACGACCAATGATGGTGACGGTGTAACAGATTCATTTGGTTTACGAACCGATCAGAATATTGATGTTGCGTCAGCGTATGTGCGTAAAAAGTCAGATGGTGCTGACAGCAATGGTGTTGTAGGTAATAAAGGTGATGTAAAGGTGATGAATCCCGATGGGACGTACCGATATGTTGCACCGGCAGATTTGACACCAGAGGATTGGGATAGTTTGCCTGTTGGTCTTGCTTTACGTACCCGAACCCAACTTAAAGAGTTGGATTTCGGGTCTGTTGATCTAGTTCATTCATCTGGGCAGTCAGCTACC
>NZ_LWFH01001696.1:0-1184 GCF_001635725.1 Oleiphilus sp. HI0066 | reverse complement strand
CCGTTTAAATCGTACATTGCAAGTTTAGCGCTGAGTCCATCACTTTCTTGTACAACAAAATGGTCGTCAACTGACAGCAAGCCAAAGATCGAACCATTCGCAACACTTAGCGAAGGCAAAGTATTGACGGTTGAAGGTGACCCAAGGTCAACTGAACGCAATGACCCATTTGTTCCGACAAGAAGTAGCTTGTCTTGAGCCGACTCATAAGTTACGAAGTCAACCGGCAAAGAAGATACATCAATATGGCTAATGTAATTGCCGGTTACATAATCATAACGAATCAGGGAATCCCAACTCGATGCGTAAAACGCAAATTGCTCATAAGAGGCATTATCGATGAATGCAACCTTCCCTATTTCAGATTGCTCTGCCATCCAGCTAGCGTAGCAGCGCATGCGATCAGCTCTTTGAAAACCATTCGTCAAGGTCGAACAAGCGTTGTCTAGAGGATATCCGTCACTATTATCGTTAGCACCATCATTGTCACTATCAGCAATCGTAGGCATTGATTTATACCCAACTGTAAAACAATAGGTTGCGCCATTTACACTATGTTCTACTTCAAGAGACGAGCACTTTCCTGGGCCCGTTTCTAAACGCGGGTTAGTAAATTCTGTCGCCGCATCTGGATCGACGAAAGACACGGTAAGCTCCGCATCATCATTAACACCATCACTATCCGTATCCGCCTTATTCGTCTGAGTCATAAGGATGTTAATCTCTACACCATCCAATAAACTATCTGTATCAGAATTTGCGACAATCGAACTAGAGTCCGTGAGATTATGTTCTCTCAGATTACTAGCGTAATCATTATCATAATCTTCGTTCGCATCGAGAATTCCATCGTTGTCTGAATCCACGCTTAATGGGTTGCTATGCGTAAAGCGATTTTCCGTTCTCATTTTCTCAAATGATTGAGGTAGCGACATATCCGTTTCGGTTAAATCGACAGGAGCATCAAAGTTAATCGGCGCTACATCATTTTCAATAACCAACAACTCTTCGATATCAAAAATACCATCACCGTCACCATCTTCTGAGCGAGGGTCCGACACATACCAAACATAAAGCCTATCTAGGCCAGGAATCGTTAGACCGGCAAAGTCAGTGATCACTTCTCTAAATGGTGGGTTGTGGAAATCAGTTCTTGGAGAAGGAATCCATCCTGGAGATAGGTA
>NZ_LWFH01001695.1:0-969 GCF_001635725.1 Oleiphilus sp. HI0066 | reverse complement strand
CCCAACACGGGCAAGCTTGAAGGTGATCATTGACCATGCCAACGGCTTGCATGAAAGCGTAGCAGATAGTCGGACCAACAAAGGTAAAACCTCTTTTTTTAAGCGCTTTTGACATAGCCTTTGATTCTTCTGTTTCAGCAGGCACCTCATCAAGACTATTAAATGTATTTTGTATTGGCGCACCACCCACAAATGCCCACAAGAATTCACTAAAACTTTGCTCTTCTTTTTCAAACTCTAGAAAGCCTTTAGCATTCTTGATGATCGACTCGACCTTCAGTTTGTTCCGAATGATTCCTGGATCATTAAGTAATGCATCACGTTTAGCTTGGTCATATTGGATAATCTTTTTCGCATCGAACCCATCATAGGCGGCTTCGTATGTCGCTTGCTTTTTCAGAATCGTTATCCAACTTAGTCCTGCTTGCTGGCCATCTAAACAAAGCTTTTCAAACAAAGTTTGATCATCGTAAACTGGCCGTCCCCAGACGGTATCATGGTAGTGCTGGTAGATTGGGTCGTCTCCACACCAGCCACATCGCTGCATTGTCTTGTGATCCTTTTTTGCCATGGTCAAACTCCACTTGTTATTGTAAATACTGTTTCAAAGAGCGAATAAAATTATGAGTCATTTTTTTGCATATATCAGCCGTCTTCGCTGGATCCAGCGTTGGAGTCTAATGCGCAATGCCATTCCCGAAGATGTTGCAACCCATTCTTGGGAAGTTGGCACACTGGCGCATGTCTTAGGCGTGATACATAACAACCAAAATCCTAACAATAAGATTGATGCTCATAAATTAGCGACTTGTGGTCTGTATCACGATGCCACTGAGGTCATCACGGGGGATATGCCAACACCGGTCAAATATCACAGTAAGGCCATGCGAAATGCATACAAAGGCGTGGAGCAACGCGCCGAAAAAGAACTGCTCAATCTATTACCCACAGAAATGCATGAAGCATTTA
>NZ_LWFH01001694.1:0-735 GCF_001635725.1 Oleiphilus sp. HI0066 | reverse complement strand
TGTTTCGTAATCTGCAGCAGATCAGCCCCGCAAGTCCAAGAAGAAATAATCCAAATGAAGACGATTCATCGACCTTTGCGATAGGTTTTTGCACCGGGTTCTTTATTCCTTCGAGTTGAATATTGTCGAGATAGACCGTCTCGGTTTGGCTATTTACGTCAAGCGCAAAGCGGATAGATGTAATGGCAGCATCTGATAATAAAATGCTGGCGTTATAACTTCCTGCAGTTTCGAGGGTCGTTTCAAAGATAATGCTTTTCGCGGCCGTATTCATAAGTTCTACTAGCAATGTGTCGCTCTTTTCAGTGCTGCTTAGCACTTGCCAATCAAAGCTTAATTCAAGGCTTGCGTACTTATGCGTGTCGATGTCGATTTGAGCGAATGTGAATCCGGCACTAGGTATGTCTCGTAAACGAAGTCGTTCAAGATAGATTGCAACATCGTTGTCTTGCGCTTCGTTAGTAAGCCATGCAGGCCCAACATCGTCGCTATTGATGCGTGAAAAATCATCTTGAAAGATGATTGCGCTATGCGCGTTGGCAGAAATTAAGAATATGAACGTGCACAGAACTGCACGAAATGTGTTTTTCGTTGTCATATTTCATCCTTGAAATAGTGTTATGGTCGGCTTTCCCTTGCCTCAATGCATAGTAGCAATGGTGTTCAAGGGATCTCAAGACTGTAGTTGACGAAAATTTACTTAATTGAGCGATATTTATGATGTTTTGGCGATGC
>NZ_LWFH01001693.1:0-850 GCF_001635725.1 Oleiphilus sp. HI0066 | reverse complement strand
TGAGTTTGGGCAATCAACGAGTTCTCAGCAAGCGAGTGTTAACAATTCGAATGGCCAGGCTTTGAGGCCCCATGGCCAAAGCGCGATCGCGGGATCTTCTGCACCATTAGTTGGTGTTGATGGCGCGGCTAGTAGCGATTCGCAAACTAACTTAGGGAATTCATTTCAACGTTCTGCGATCATTTCAAATGAGGGCTTAAGTTTGGGTAAAGATGGCGTGGCGGCTTCTGCTGCTGTATCTAGTTCGCAGAATGGCCAAATGAATTTTGCACATCCTATTGTTAGCGGAGAGCTTACTGTCTCGATTAACGGTAAGCCAGTGGATTCTTCCGCGCTAAATCCGATTGCCCAGTCTCCTCAGTCCCTTGAGAATGGTTTTGAAGTATCTGCTAAGGACGGGCAAGTAAATTCGGCCGTTAGTGAGACAGTGTTGAATAGTATGACTTCGGTTATACGCACCGATACAAGTCCGAATGCTGCTGATGGTGCATCTCATGTCGTAGGTGCAATGAAGGTTGGTAATACTATGATGGCGCAGGTAAGCGCTGCAGGGCCAGCATTGTCGAACGCTGCATCCATTATGCGGGTTGAAGGTTTAGCTCAAGCACAAGTTCAAGCAGCTGCTTCGCAAAACGCAAATACCTCTGCAGGTCTGACCAGCAACTCTCCGTATAATGCTAACGCGGCAAACATCACGAGTACTTTGCTGCAACCTGAAAGTAGTACGCTTGTTTCCGAAAGTGATTTTAGAGCGAAGCTGCAGTTCGAGCTAAGTTCTGGTGGTATCCAGAATGTTGACGATGCGCCTGACTTAGGTCTGAGCAAATTTGAGGGTTTGACGAATCAACGC
>NZ_LWFH01001692.1:0-1308 GCF_001635725.1 Oleiphilus sp. HI0066 | reverse complement strand
CGATCAATCATCCAGCAAGACAAACGAATCCATATCACGAACATAGAGGTAATAAAAAACACTTCATCTTCACCTAGAGGATTATCCCACGCGAAGACAAAGCGAGCCTCGTCGCCCTCTTCTTCTAAGGTCAAACGCAGATCATCCGTGAGCAAGGCGATATACCGAGCACTCCGAAGCAAGCCTCGTCTGAGGTTAGGCGCAGAGATAAGGGCGTGGCACATCATCGAAAACGTTCCGAGTTTGAGTCTGTGACTCAGAAAGCCGCCCGCCTCATCTTCCATGTAGCGCCACAAAGTAATTAAAAATACGCCGAGCTCCTCAAGAGGGAAGCGCGTGTTGTCATCATCAATATTAATCAAATCAAGCCAATGCTCTAGTCTGGCTTGCGCGCACACGGCTTCAAGATCAACCGCGCGTTTACGAGGTGCGATAAGTAATGATCGAATGAGTTGAATGGGAACAGAATGCTGACGCTTCAAAGTACACCTAGTTTTTATTCTATACATCAAATGACAACCTAGACCTGAAGCCTAAGCTCTTACCATTCATTGTAAACAAACGCGCTCTAGTGTGAATGTGTTTTTAAAAACAATCGCTTGATATCTTCAACCACAAGATAGTTAATCGGCACTAATATCAGGGTAATCAAGGTCGCGAACAAGATCCCAAAGCCTAAGGATACCGCCATAGGTATCAAGAATTGTGCTTGTGTCGATTTTTCAAACAACAAAGGCATTAATCCGATAAAGGTCGTCAGTGACGTCAATATCACAGGCCTAAAGCGTGACGCTGCAGCAATGCGCACGGTATGATGAATCGCCATCCCTTCAGCGCGCTTTTTATTGACGAAATCAACGAGCACCAAGCTATCGTTTACCACAACACCAATAAGAGCGAGCATACCGAGCAAACTAATTAAGGTAAGATCCATCCCCATAATGAAATGACCACCAATCGCACCTATTGCTCCGAAGGGAATCACAGACATCACAATAAACGGCTGAAAGTAGGACTTGAACGGAATCGCCAATAAGCAGTACACGACAAATCCGACGAACAGTAACCCGTATTTCAAGCTTCCAAAGGACTGACTTTGCTCCTTGGCCTCACCTTCTAACAAGTACGTAATTCCAGGATATGCAGCTAACTCAAGGTCTAAGAAATCTCTTAACTCTTGATTCAAAATCAACATGTTGGTGTTTTGCTTGTCGACATCAGCCTGCACATTGATCGTACGCTTACCGTCTTTACGAAGAATCGACAAGGGACTGATCGATGGAGACAGATCAGCAATAGCCCCCAAGC
>NZ_LWFH01001691.1:0-746 GCF_001635725.1 Oleiphilus sp. HI0066 | reverse complement strand
AGAATGGACTGTTCAGCTTCGATTGAGTGCGGTGGGGTTTTTAAATTTAAGATTTCTTGGTCAGCCACGAGAGGAAAAAACTCCAGGAGATAAATACAAATAAGCCCCAAGAATATACAGGATATCCTTAGGGCTTAGAAGCAGATGCCCAACTTAAAATTGGGCTCTGTGAACGTTACGCGCTTCGGCGTAAGGTCTTATTCAGCAACAACTGAAAGATTGATTGTTGCAGTTACATCGCTGTGCAACTGAACATCAACTTCGAAATCACCAGTGTTACGAATTGGACCTTCTGGAAGACGAACTTCAGACTTGCTTACTTCAGTGCCAGAAGCAGTGACTGCATCTGCAACGTCACGTACACCGATAGAACCAAATAGCTTGCCTTCATCACCAGCTTTAGAAACGATCGTTACAGCCTTACCGTTAAGCTCTTCTGCACGCGCTTCTGCTGCTGCAAGTTTCTCAGCAGCTGCTTTTTCAAGCTCAGCACGACGAGCTTCAAACTCAGCAACGTTCGCAGCATTTGCTGGAACAGCCTTGCCGTAAGGGATCAAGAAGTTACGACCAAAGCCAGACTTCACTGTCACTTTGTCGCCAAGACCGCCTAGCTTACCAACTTTCTCGAGTAGAATTACTTCCATCTCGCTATCCTCAACTATTAAATCGAATTGTCTCTTTTGCGAACAATACTAAGTTCTTGTAGCTTCACTCAGACTTTGGTGAAGCTTGTATCCTTGACCTAA
>NZ_LWFH01001690.1:0-908 GCF_001635725.1 Oleiphilus sp. HI0066 | reverse complement strand
GAGAGTACGCAGACAGTGTCGCCGCGTATAGAGATCGTTACGGAATATAACGGTTTGTAACGAGGCGCTTTTTGAAAGCATGGCTATAGTTTATTGAAAGGCTATAAAGTGCTGAATTCATAAAGAATGTGAGTGGAATAAAAATGAATCGAAGTCGTCTATTAATTTTTGTTGTTGTCGGGATGTTAGTTACGACAGCAGCATCGGCAATGCAGTTATATCGTTACAAAGACGATAACGGCAAAACCGTGATGGCTGCTTTGATTCCTCCACACTTAGTTTCTAAAGGCTACGATATTTTAAATGCTCAAGGCCGATTAGTTCAGCGTATCCCGCCTGCGTTGACCGAAGAGCAGATTCGCGAGCGCGATGAAGCCGCAGAAAAAAAGAAGCAAGAAGAACTTGCTGCAGCGAAGCAAGCTGAAGAGGACCAAAAGCTTCTTAAACAATACGGCACGCCTGATGCTGTTGTGAGCATTATGAATCGTCGTCTAGCTGAAATAGATGCAGTGATTGTTTCGCGAAAAGCGGCTATTGAAGCGTCTAAAAATCTCATTACAAAAAGCGAAGAGCAAGCGGCAAACATTCAACGAAGCGGTAAAAAGGTAGGTAAGCGAATTTTAGACGATATCGAAATGGCAAAAAAAGAAATTGCTGTTTCTCAAAGCGTGATTGAGCAGAGTCAAGCGTCTTACCAGCAAATTCTCAGTGAGTTTACTGTTGTCGTAAATCGGCTCGAAGTTCTAACCGGCACCAAAGCAAAAGACTTTCCTATCGAGCGCTAGCCTGTTCTTGTCCGGGCGAGTAGCGATTTAACCAATCGCTAATCCTTTTTTCTAGGAATCCTTCCGAACCGCTGCCTTTAGGGGCGCTTAGTTTTAATTGTCTGTAGTTGGCAAAGCCGCCAA
>NZ_LWFH01001689.1:0-20621 GCF_001635725.1 Oleiphilus sp. HI0066 | reverse complement strand
AGAGGTTTACACTCTTCGTTGAAGGATCAGGTGCAACAGCGCTTTTATGTCCCCAATACTTATAACAAGTTAAATGCTCAAAAAGCAGGTATCGGCGTTGGTTTCTTACCACGATACCTGATTAGAGAAGAACTCAAGGCAGGTAAACTTGTTGAGTTGCCGCTCGACAATGCGCGCCCACAACCAAGCACGCTCTACATGGCTTGGAAAATGGTAAACCAAGGCAAAGGCTTACAACGCCTACGCACCCTTATCCAAAAGCAATTAAAAGAACAGGAATAAATCAGGACTTACAATGCATCAATACGCTCGCACCCTCATTATTTTACTCTCCATCATTGCGCTTTTTTGGGCGAATCCAGCTTCATCAAAACCACTCGCCAATCTAAAAAAATTGGAACAGGCAACTGACTTATTTATGGAGCAAGTTGCAAAAGGCGATAGCGAATCAGCTCTTAATTTGATCTCTGCTTATGCTGGCGTAAATCCTGAACAGTTCGCACAACGCAGTGCTCGGATTATTCAAGACATGCAGCGCATCGAATCAAGTGCGGGTAAAGCCTTAAGCTACGCAAAAGTAGATACCAAAAGTGTTGGCGAACACCTTTACAAAGTACGGTATCTATTGAAGTTTCGGCAAGCGGCACTTGTGTGGGAAATGAATTTTTACCAACCTGACCAAGGCTGGTATTTGGTCGACGTCAATCTTAGCACTGACATTAACGCTTTATTTCAGTAGTCATACGCAACGCTATGCGCGAAGCTGAATAATAATATCGCGCATGGCGTTTGGATCTTTGATCGTATCGCCCGCCAAACTCTCCTGCTGATAACCCGCTAAGTACTTACTTACTAACCGGGATATCCAAAAGCGTAAAGCGGCCAATTCCAGAAATAAGGGCCAACAAGCACTTTCGGCATCTGACCAAGGTTTCTCACTCTGATATGCCTCCACCAAAGCCGATAGTTTTGCACTATCGTGTCGGCCTGACGCAGTCATCGCCCAGTCGTTCGCACAAACAGCCAAATCAAAAAGAAAGCCTTCGGTACAGGCATGATAAAAGTCAATCACGCCAGATATATTCTGTTCGCCGAAGAGAACATTGTCTTTAAACAAGTCCCCATGAACAGTGCCCCTTGAACACTGATCTAACTCTCTTTGGTATACCGAATAGCGTTCAACGCATTCCTCTAGCAAAGCAAAGTCGTCGCGAGGCATGTCAGAATTTTTGAGCGCATTGAGATGCTCCTGCATCCAAGCTGAATCTCGAACTAATTTTCGATCTCCATCAAAATCTGCGACCGCATGATGCATATGCGCCAACCATTTCCCCGCTGCGGCACAATCTTCGATCTCCATGTCTGTTTTTGCGGCCCCATCAAAACAAGGAACGATCATGGCGTCTTTGCCTTGAATCTTAAAAAGGGATTGCCCTTTCGAATCTTGCAGCGCCGCGGGAACAGCAAGCCCTTTTGACGCTAAATGTTGGGTGAGCGAGACAAAAAAAGGCAATTCAGCGGATTCCATCGCCTCAAAAATCGTCAACACCCATCGACTAAGCTGACCATTTTTTGAGGTGTTCAAAAAGTAATTGGTGTTTTCAATTCCAGCCCCAATCCCCTCTAACAAGACGATCCTGCCAAGAGAGAACTGTTCAATAACTGGATTCAAGTCTTGCGGGCTGACCTGTGTGAAAACTGCCATGAAAAGTGACCAAACTAATAAAAATAAAGACGTTCAAAACAAAGACTTTTTTAAGCCGTTATCAACGCGTTCAGTTGCTGAATGTGCGATTCATTCATCGCTTCAATCGAATCTGGAGCAATATACTCACTTTGCGAAGAAACCGCATCTTTTGTAGGGATTTCTAGTTCCAAGCCATCGCTCAACGAAATAGCACGATAACTCCCCAAAGAACGCCCCGGCTCTAAGATAAGCAACGCTCGACCAGAACTCGATTTCACATGCAAGCCAGAGGGAACATTCCCCAGCAAGGCTAAGAATGCGTCTGTTAGGCTTTCATCGAATTGCTCACCTTTACACTGAACAAGAATTTTCATCGCATCGTCGATAGACCGAGCCGATGCGTAGGCCCTTTCGCTCGTCATTGCATCGAAAGCATCTGTAATCGCAATTAACTTCGCAGAAAGCGGAATCTGATCAGCCGTTAATCCCTGAGGATACCCTTGCCCATCAATACGTTCGTGGTGGCTAACCACGATATCAATGACAGATGCATCTACATCACTAAGTTGCTGAAGTAATTTTCTTCCCTCCAAAGGATGCACTCGAATCACTGCATACTCCGCGCTCGTTAATGCCCCTTCTTTATTGAGAATCGATGAGGGAATCATCACTTTACCGACATCACTCAATAACGCAGATAGCCCTAATTTCAAGGTTTCTCGACTATCCCATTTCAATGCCGAAGCTAAACTCATCGATAACACCGTCGTACGAAAAGCATGCTCAATTAAATAAGACTGTTTACGCTTTGTTTGGCACAGTGCGAGCCACGCATACAAATTTCGAGAAATGCTCTCTTGGCATCGCTCTATAATTGGTTGAATATCTTGAGAAACACTAACAGAGCTGCCGCATCGAAATGCAGCATAGACGTCATAAATAACGTCCATAAGCTCTTTTGCCAGAGATTGAGCATGAAGAAATTCACGCTCAAAAGGGTGTTCGATTGTCGCTTTCATTGCATATGCATCGCGACCACAAACCTGAACATCTTGACTAAACGTATAACTACTATAGTTGTTCTCGCCTAACACTGTACGTCCTATCGATTAAAATCCATCCAATTTAGGCTAGCAGAGCAACGCAATATGTCTGTCAGTTTAAGGCTAGAATGTGAAAACTTACGTAACAAGTCTGCAATTTGTTCCACAAAAGTATAAAATCGCGCGCCTGAAAGAAGTATCGCATGAGCAAAGTAAATTAATACCTGACTATTTTAGTAGGTTATTATATACTCGCGCCCGAAAAGTGGCTGAAACAGCCGCTTCTTACATGAAATCAATTTAGCAATACGAGCACTGTCAAGAATGTCTGAATCTGACAAAGAAGTTAAAGAGCTAATCAAAAGAGAATATGAGCACGGTTTCGTCACCGAAATCGAGTCTGAGACCTTTGAGCCTGGTTTGAACGAAGACGTTATCCGCCGCCTATCAGCCAAGAAAAATGAGCCGGAGTGGATGCTTGAATGGCGTCTTCAGGCTTATAAAGTATGGCAAGAGATGGAAGACCCAGAATGGGCTCACGTTAACTTCCCTAAAATCGATTACAACGACATTGCCTATTATTCTGCTCCAAAATCTAAAGATGATGGCCCGAAAAGTCTCGACGAAGTTGATCCAGAGCTTTTGAAAACCTATGAAAAGCTTGGCATTCCATTACACGAGCGCGCTCGACTCGCTGGTGTTGCCGTTGATGCTGTATTTGATAGTGTTTCTGTCACCACGACATTCAAGGACAAGCTAACTGAAGCTGGCGTTATTTTCTGCCCAATTTCAGAAGCGGTTCATAAACATCCTGAGCTCATCAAGAAGTATCTGGGTTCTGTTGTTCCTCAAAAAGACAACTACTACGCGGCACTAAACTCAGCTGTATTTTCTGACGGATCATTTGTTTACATCCCGAAAGGCGTGCGCTGTCCGCTAGAACTATCGACTTACTTCCGAATTAACGAAGCAAAAACCGGTCAGTTCGAACGTACACTAATCATTGCTGAAGAACGTAGCCATGTTAGCTACCTTGAAGGCTGCACCGCGCCAATGCGTGATGAAAACCAGCTTCACGCAGCTGTGGTTGAACTCGTTGCAATGGACGACGCTGAAATCAAATATTCAACGGTTCAAAACTGGTATCCCGGTGATGAAGAGGGTCGAGGTGGAATTTATAACTTCGTAACCAAACGCGGCGCATGTATTGGCAAGAACTCTAAAATTTCGTGGACGCAAGTAGAAACTGGCTCTGCCATCACATGGAAATACCCTAGCTGTGTATTACGCGGCGAAGGCAGTGTTGGTGAGTTCTATTCTGTTGCGCTAACAAATAACGCTCAGCAAGCCGATACGGGCACGAAGATGATCCATATTGGTAAAAACACGAAGAGTACGATCATTTCGAAAGGTATTTCTGCCGGTAAAAGTGACAGCAGCTATCGCGGCTTAGTCAAAATTGCGCCGACCGCTGAAGGTTCAAGAAACTATACGCAATGTGACTCTCTATTGATTGGCGACAAGTGTGGCGCTCATACCTTCCCTTACATCGAAAACAAAAATAAGAGTGCGATCGTCGAGCACGAAGCGACGACCTCAAAAGTCAGCGATGACCAACTGTTCCTTTGCCAACAACGAGGCATTGATGCAGAGCAAGCCGTTTCAATGATTGTTAACGGTTTCTGTAAGGAAGTATTCAAAGAGCTTCCGATGGAATTCGCGGTTGAGGCAACCAAGCTATTAGAAGTCAGCCTTGAAGGCAGTGTAGGTTAATTAAAGATTAAATCTTGCGGCGAGTTGTGCGACGCATACGAATGGAAAAGACGAATGTTAGACATTAAAGATTTACAAGCATCAGTTGAAGAAAAGCAAATCCTTAAAGGCTTGAACCTTGAGGTTAAGCCTGGCGAAGTTCACGCAATCATGGGCCCAAATGGGAGCGGTAAAAGTACACTTTCTCAGGTACTCGCAGGCAACGAAGCTTATGAAGTGAACGGCGGCACGGTTACTTTTAATGGCCAAGATCTCCTTGACATGTCGATTGAAGACCGCGCGCGTGAAGGTGTGTTTCTAGCATTCCAATACCCTGTTGAAATTCCAGGCGTCAGCAACCTTCAGTTCTTGCGCACCGCGATCAACAACATTCGCCAACATCGCGGCGAAGGTGAGATCAACGCAGCGGAATTCATGAAGCAAGCTAAAGCAAAGATCCAACAGGTAAATCTTGACCCATCTTTCTTAAAACGTGGCGTCAACGAAGGTTTCTCTGGCGGCGAGAAAAAGCGTAACGAGATCATGCAGATGCTGATGCTTAAGCCATCACTAGCGATTCTTGATGAAACTGACTCAGGCCTAGATATCGACGCACTACGTGTTGTGGCTGATGGCGTAAACGCGCTTCGCTCTCCAGATCGAGCGGTTGTTATGGTTACGCACTACCAGCGCTTGCTTGATTACATTGTTCCAGATTATGTTCACGTTTTGGCTGGCGGTAAAATCATCAAATCAGGCGGCAAAGAGCTTGCACTTGAGCTTGAAGAAAAAGGCTACGGCTGGTTAGGTCTTGAAGACAACGCAGAAAGCGAGGCATAAGCGATGACTCAACTCAGCTCTTTGGCTGTCGTTGAAGCGCATCAGCTTAACTCTGCTCTTCCAAGCCAAATTCAAACATTACAGAAAAACGCACAAGAGAAACTATCTACGCTTGTTGTGCCAACGCGCAAAACAGAGCATTGGAAGTATTCTGCAAAGCGTTTAGGTGATCTAAGCCTTCTCAGTAACAACTCTGAGACAGTAAGCACCACAGCATTTGTCGAAAATGCTATCTACATAGACATCTCAGCTGCTGGTATTGACGCCGCGGCATTAAGCGAGATCGAAGAATCGGGCTTAACTCTTCAAGCTTTTACGAAACTTAGTGATGAAGACTGCTCAGCAATCATTGAACTTGCAGAATATGAGCGCGGAGAGCTTGAACAAATCAATACCGCTCTTTTCAATGATGGACTAGTCATTCGCATTGCTAAAAATGCCGTGATTGAATGCCCGATCATTTTGAACTTTGTGCAAGATGAAGCGGGACTTACAACACCTCGTGTGTATATCGAACTGGAGCAAAGTGCGCAAGCTACAGTCATTGAAAACTATGCAATCGCTGATGTAGACGGAGCATTCTGCTCTAGCCAAACAACAGCGCTGATTGGTGACAACGCAAAGCTTACTTATTTGCGTCAAAATCCTTTAGGCAGTGCGTTCCGTATAGGCGGAACCACGCGTGCAATTCTAAAACGTGATGCGAATTTTGAAAGCCATATTCTTTGCTTAGGGTCAGCAATGGCACGCCATGACCTTCATGTATTAATGACAGAGAAAGGCTCGCATTGTGAATTAAATGGCGTGGTCGTCACGAAGGAAAAACAACACTACGACAACCACACCGAAATTGAGCACATTGCGTCAAACTGCACCAGCGAAGAAAACTATCGTTGTATTGCAGATGACAATTCACACATTGTGTTTAATGGACGTATATATATTCACAAAGACGCCCAAAAAACACTGGGCGAAATGAACAATCGCAACTTGTTGTTATCGAACTCTGCAGAAATCGATACGAAACCAGAGTTAGAAATCTACGCTGACGATGTTAAATGTGCACACGGCGCAACCATCGGCCAACTAGATGAAAAAGAAGTGTACTACCTAAAAACTCGCGGTCTGAGTGATGAGCAAGCGCGTCAAATGTTGACGCTCGGATTTGTTCTTGAATTGGTACGCGCAGTTCCGATTGCTTCGCTTGCTGAACAGTGGGAGCAAACTTTATCAGAACTTCTTAGCTTTAAAGATTAGGCGGGAAAACGAATTAAATGAGCGCAATGACGGCACAAGAGATACAAGAGATCGCGTTAAAGGCACGCGCAGACTTCCCTATTCTCAACCAAGATGTAAACGGTAAGCCACTGGTATACCTCGATAGCGCAGCTAGCTCTCAAAAACCGCAGCAAGTGATCGACGCAATGACAGCGTATTATCATTCAGATAATGCAAATGTGCATCGCGGCGCGCATACCCTAGGCGATCGTGCAACAGCAGCTTTTGAAGGTGCTCGAGATAAAGTTAAGTCGTATTTGAACGCCCCAGCTCGCGAACAGATTATTTGGACCAAAGGTACGACTGAGGCCATGAATCTGGTCGCGCATGGTCTAACACCCCAAATCGAAGCGGGTGACGAAATCATTGTGACACGAATGGAGCATCACGCGAATATCGTTCCATGGCAAATGTTGGCAGAACGTACGGGTGCGGTCATTAAAGTTTGGGAGATCAATGAGCATGGTGAGTTGCTCATTGATCAACTCGACGAGCTTTTGAATCCAAACACAAAGCTTCTTTGCTTTACCCATGTATCAAATGTGCTTGGAACCATTAATTCAGCAAATGAAATCATTGCCAAAGCAAAATCTGTGAATGCATTAACCGTTTTAGATGGTGCACAAGCAACACCTCATTTTGCTGTTGATGTTCAGGATTTAGATTGCGATTTTTATGCATTTTCATCGCATAAAATTTTCGGCCCGACAGGTATTGGTGTTCTATATGGAAAGCGCGACTTGCTAGAAGCGATGCCTCCTTACCAAGGTGGCGGTGAGATGATAGAGCGCGTTAGTTTTGAGGGTACAACCTACAATCAACTCCCCTATAAGTTTGAAGCTGGCACACCAGCGATTGGTGAAGCGGTAGGCTTAGGCACTGCCATTGACTACATTCAATCGCTCGATCGCGAAGCGCTAGACGCGCATGAAGCCGCCTTAATGGCTCATGCGATAAAACTAATCGAGACCATTCCAGGCATGTCGATGATTGGTACTGCTGAAAACAAGGTGCCGGTTATGTCTTTCAAAATTGAAGGATTACATCCAAGCGACATTGGTATGTTGCTTGATCAACAAGGCATCGGCATTCGTACTGGCCACCACTGTGCTATGCCTCTAATGGAAAAATTCGGACTTCCGGGCTGTGCTCGCGCATCATTCGCGTTTTATAACACGCACGAAGAAGTCGATCAGTTATTCGCTGCGCTCGCGAAAATACAACGCATGTTCGCGTAAGAACGCATACTCTAGGAAGACATTTATATGACTGTTTCAACGTTCGAACCAAGCCAGTCTATTTCTGTATCAGAAAAGGCTGCTCAGCACATCGCACAAGAAGTAGCGAAAGCAGGAGGCGATCTATCTTTCCGCCTGTATCTGCAGACTAGCGGCTGTTCTGGATTCATGTATGAAACTGAGCTGGTAAAAGAAGCAAAAGATGGTGATGTGGAATTTCAACAACAAGGCGTGAGCATTGTTGTCCCAGCAAAAGATCTAGCCGTGCTTAATGGTACAGAAATCGACTTCGTAACCGTTGGTCTAAACAGCATGTTTCAATTTAAAAACCCAAATGTGACTGGCGAGTGCGGTTGTGGTGAAAGTTTTTCAGTGACTGAGGAAGCGTAGGCATGGCAGAACGCGAAGTCGTCGTAACAAATCGAGATGTAGACGCTCGTATTGTTCCGGCAGGCACAGAGATCGTTATTCCAAAGGACTCATTCGTCACCATTACCCAATCTTTAGGTGGAACATTCACCGTATCAGTGAATGGTAATCTTGCTCGAATTGAAGGAAGGGATGCGGATGCACTGGGCAAAACCGTTGAATACGAAGAAGTCGAAGCACCTGCCGATGGATCTGTTAGCGAAGAGCAAGTATGGGCAGCTTTACATCAGGTATATGACCCAGAAATTCCAGTCAACGTTGTCGAACTTGGCCTGATCTATGGCTGCGAAGTAAAAAAGAGCACTGATATTGCAGACAAATTTGATGTAGATATTACAATGACCTTGACTGCACCTGGATGCGGCATGGGCCCTGTCATCGTAAACGATGTTCGATTTTACGTAGAACGTGTGCCAAATGTGGCTAAGGTTGAGATAGATTTAGTCTTTGAACCACCATGGAACAATGAGATGCTTTCAGACGAAGCGAAACTGGAACTCGGCCTGCTGTAAGCTAAAGGAACAAACATGACCTCGCCTTCTTTAGAAAGCTTTAAATCCAATCCTCTGGGTAGCGAAACCACCATTGAAGATATCTATGATGCCTTTGAGTTCCTAGATGATTGGGAAGAACGCTATGGCTACATCATCGATCTTGGAAAATCCCTTCCTGAATTCCCGGAGTCTGAACGAACTGAAGATAACTACGTTCATGGCTGTCAAAGCCAAGTTTGGCTAATTCATAAATTTGATGCAGACACGAACAAGCTTTATTTAATGATCGATAGCGACGCGATTATCGTGAAAGGTCTCGCTGCAATTGTTCTCGTTACCTTGAATGCGAAAACACCGCAGGAAATTATTGATCTCGATGTGGAAGCTGCATTTGAAAAAATAGACTTAATGCGGCATATCAGTCCAACTCGAGGCAATGGTTTACGTGCTATGCTTGAATTAATCAAGAAGGCAGCCGCAGAAAACAGCTAAACCATTCAGCAAAAGAGGCTTTGATGACACTAATTCCGCATTCTTCGAAGCCTTCAAAACACCCTTCACGATCTTCTATTGATACTCCTCCTCAAGAACAACTGTTCAATGATGCAGAAAGTTATTTTTTTGCGCTCAAAGATAGCATCAATGACGCCAAGTACTGCATTGACATGGAAGTTTATATCTATGAGAACAATACTCTCGGACTACGTGTTGCCGAAATCCTGAAATCTGCTGCAGGGCGCGGCGTGACAGTACGTTTACTCACCGATGGAATTGGCATTGACGACAAGTTTAAAGCAATTGCGGATGATCTTACTCAGCACGGTGTGCAAGTACGTATTCATCGCCCGTTGCCATGGAAACTAGAACA
The DNA here is from genome assembly GCF_001635725.1 of Oleiphilus sp. HI0066. Classification (NCBI taxonomy): domain Bacteria; kingdom Pseudomonadati; phylum Pseudomonadota; class Gammaproteobacteria; order Oceanospirillales; family Oleiphilaceae; genus Oleiphilus; species Oleiphilus sp. HI0066. Next base: position 10,992 of record NZ_LWFH01001689.1, on the reverse strand, counting down.
ATGGCGCTACGCCGTAATAAAGACCCATGGCATACGAAAACTCTTATATCTTTTACTCTCCATTAACAAACGAAACCATCGCAAAACGGTCATCATCGATAAGCACTTCGCTTTCATAGGCAGCATCAATATCAGCGTCAACCATTTACACAATGAGCATGGTGGCGCTCATTGGCGCGATACCGCTATAAAAATATCTGGGGGAAATCTAAGTGCGCTTGAGCAAGCGTTTGATGCGAGTTGGAATTATTCAAAGCAGAAGGTGAAACGCATCATTACTAAAACTGCGCTAAAATCCAATTTCTTACTCAACTACAACCGTATCCTGCGCAAACATCACCATCGTTTATTACTTCGTCTGATCAATCACGCGCAACATCATATCTTTATCACTAACGCATACTTTGTGCCTGAACCAGCGCTGTTAAAAGCATTGACTTCTGCAGCACAAAGAGGCGTAAACGTTCAAATTATTGTGCCGGAACATTCGGACGTTATTTTTATGCCTTGGGTATCGGCGTACTTTTACAAAAGCCTTTTGCAATCAGGGGCTCATATTTATGAATATCAGCCTGTCATGCTTCACGCCAAAACAATCATGATTGATGAATGGGCGAGTATTGGTTCCAGCAATATGAATCATCGAAGCTTTCGGCACGATCTCGAAGTCGACTACATACTTCAAACCAAAGAAGCCAAACAACAACTACTCGATGATTTTCATCATGATTGTTCGTACACGACCAAACAAACATTGAGTAGTCTTGCCAAACAGCCTTTATGGAAACGAGTTGCGGGAAGTCTAATACTATTGCTCTTCGGACGCTGGCTTTAGTCCTTACCAAACAATCAGAACGTCATCTTGCTGAATATTCAAACGGCCCGGATCTAGCCCAATCTTACCACTAGCAAAATTTGGATGAACCTGAGAGACCGTCAATACAGCTTTTGTATTGGTTAGCTCCAGTCCCTTTTGCTGCAAGGCATCGTAAAAATTGAAACTTCGATAAACACTAAGCTTATCGCCTGGTCGCAATCCTACGCTTGCGCCAGAAGAAAAATGAATTGTTTTTCCATCAACACGAGCAATGCGTGTCATAAAAGGCTGACAACGCAACTGCTCATCTAACGCGAAGCTCATTGACTCGAGTAAGTTAGAGATATGCAATCCGTATGATGTTTTCCAAAAAGCTTGTGTAGCAAAGCCTATTTCATCAGATAAATCTGGAGACCAATCTCCTTGCGTCGCGAAGTTTTCTCGCCATACAAGCTCGCCCGTCAATCCATCATGAACAAACAGATCAACCGAGAATCGACGTCGCTCGTCTGCTTGAGCAAAGAACTTGATACTTTTTCTCCACACCGAGGTTTCATAAGCCTTTGGATTAACTAAACCCATATCACGAACCACTCCAGAAACTACGAACTGAACATTAAGTTTTTTCGCTTCTTGCATCGCATGACTGAGTAAGCGCTGTTCTGTAACTTGAGTCGGTGCATTGATCATAGGGCGATAGGCGCCAACATCAGCTTGCTGGAGCACAGACAAGGAATCTACTTGAGACAAGGCGCTAGACAGCGCGCTAGACAAGCCTTGCTCAACACCGTTTAACCGGCCAATACTTGCCTGATCTGGGACTTGTAAATTAAAGCCAAGTACAGCCACTGATTTTTTGAATCGGCCCGCATCAGAGTTCAGACACTCTGACGAGGCATCAAGATCAACAGCATACTGAATACTAAGATAATCACCTGCAACGTGTTCGTGCTTAATACGTTCTTCTAGTACTCGAATTTTGCTTGCCAAACTATCACTACTCGCTTCTATTCGCCCATTCACGAGTGAATTGTGCTCTTTGCGTTCGATAAAGGCGCGCATCGCTTTAGCTAGTGCATCTTGTCTGGCCGCTTCTCGCGCCTCAACATAGCTCACGTCAGAAAGTGAAGCCTCTCCTGTCGACTCGAACCACTGCGCAAAAGAAACGGCAGACTGTAGAGTAAGCAAAAAAGCTAAAACATATTGAGACAAGGTAAACCTACGCATCCGAACTACCTACTAGCAAGACGACAAAATTATTTATTTGTTGAGAACTAACCAATTTCTATGCCAGCGCTTTTTGGCAAACGATTGCCGCTTAAATCCAAACGCTTCGAGCATTTAAGTATCGAAGAAAAGAGTACGGTTTCGTGACGTATATGCCTTTGCAAGCGCTTGCAATTCGTTACAATCCTTAGGTTGTGCGAATTTAAAAATGTAGGAAGTGACCAATAATGCGAACTAGCAGTTTCAGAGGCCTAATAACATTCATATGCCTCTGCATGAGTGCTCAAACAATTGCTGGCTATAGAACCTTACTTGACCCAAGATCCATGGCGATGGGAGGTACTGGCGCTGCAGCAGCGACTAAATTCAACGCATCCCTTCACAACCCTGCTTTAATCGCTTTTAACAGAGGCTCTAAACCTGATCGCTTATATCTCAGTGCATCAATGGGTGCTCGTGAACTGTATAACACCGATTGGGAGGAGTCCTTAAATAACTTCCAAGATAGCAATATTGTTCAGGACTATGACCGTCTTTCAGGCCCCACCTCATCAGATGCAGCGGAAGTTAGAGACGTCATTCGTCAAATGAATTTAGAGGGCTATCGAAAAGATGAAACGACTGTCTTCAATTTATTAGTAGATACTCGTCCGGTCACGATTAACTTTTATACTCGCCGTGATATACGTGAAATGACGACGATTCTTAACAAGGATGAAGCCAAGTTTGCGGAATTAATAGACACTCTCGATAGCGGTGGTTCTGTTTTAGGGACTCTTGAGGAGCGACTCAGTTCAACCGTCGACAACACCTATGTCGATATTAGTGAGTTCGGTGTTACCGTAGCCACCACAAATGTAATTTCTTACAACATGCCAATATCTTGGGGCTTCACGCCCAAGCTAGTCGAAATAAGGGGTTCACATCGCGCGGAAAGTATTAACACATATAACCCACGCAACCCACCAGACAAACAGGTAAGTCGTGATTTCTTAGAATGGAATGTTGATTTAGGGTTCTCAATGTTAATGACCGAATCCTTTATGCGCGAAGAGCTAGGCCTTTCAGGTCCGATACTCGACGGCGAATGGATTTTCTCTTTTGTTGGTATGAACATGATCCCGACCGATTTCACACCATACAGACCTGAAAATGCGAGCCGCACAGGCCCTTATCCCGGCACAGCTCGTGCTGTGCAAGCACTCTATCAGTTTGGCGTGGCGCATTACCGCCAAAACTACATGCTTACTATGGATATCGATCTTTCAGAAAACGAGGTCTATGACTTCGAAGGATTAACCCGCTTTCTAAGTTTCGGTGGAGAATATTTTTTAAGAGACGACTTTCACCTCCGTGCGGGCATGCGCATCAACATGGCACAAACATCTGAAGCCGCCAAAGACAAAGCTATTCTAACGGGTGGTTTTTTGTATCAACCACATGGATTCAGTATTGAAGCCGCCGCAATGATTAATGAAGTAGAAATTGGCGGAACAGTTGGTCTTGGCTACGCCTTTTAGCTAAGCTAGCGACATGTCATCACATTCAAATTCTAATCTGCTTCCTGCAGACTCTTATTTCATCGTAGGCGGAGCCGTCCGAGACCGCCTCCTCAACCTTAAAAGCAAAGATCTAGACTGGGTGGTTGTCGGCTTAACACCAGAACAAATGGTGGAACAGGGATTTCAGCAAGTCGGCGCAGACTTCCCTGTTTTTATCCATCCTATCTCTAAACAAGAATATGCACTTGCCCGTACTGAACGTAAACACGGTGAAGGCTACAAAGGGTTTATCTGCGACTTCAGCCCTGAGGTAACGCTTGAGCAAGATCTAGAGAGACGCGACTTAACGATTAACGCTATGGCCGAAGATGCCTATGGCAATGTCATCGATCCGTATAATGGGCAGCAGGATCTCGAGAAAAAAACATTGAGGCATGTATCTTCTGCGTTTTCCGAAGATCCTTTACGCGTTTTACGCGTCGCTCGATTTGCTGCGCGCTTCCATCCCCTAGGATTCTCTGTAGCCCCTGAAACTATCACTTTAATGTCTCAGATCAGTGGTAGCGGCGAACTCGAGACACTCACACCCGAGCGCGTATGGCAGGAAACACAGCGGGCACTTGCTGAGGATTCCCCACACATATATTTTGAAGTCTTGCGCCAATGCAATGCGCTGAAAATAGTCATGCCTGAGCTTGATGCCTTATTCGGAATACCTCAACCAGCAAAACATCATCCTGAAATAGACTGCGGCATACACGCATTAATGAGCTTGCAAGCATCTGCTCAACTGACGCACTCCACAGATGTACGATTTGCTGCTCTAGTGCATGATTTAGGGAAGGCAAAAACCGACTCAAAGCAATGGCCTAAGCATCACGGGCACGAACAACTAGGGCTCAAGCCGATCAAACAACTATGCAAAAAGTTATGCACTAATCGCTACGCAGAATCACTGTCGCTCATTGCTAGCCAATACCATACCCATATCCACAGAGCGTTTGAACTGAAAGCAAGCACCATTCTCAAAGTACTCTCTGCTTGCGATGCTTTTAGAAAACCTCAACAACTTGAAGATTTATTACTAGTTTGTATTTCAGATAGTCGCGGCCGAACAGGATTTGAATCGATCGCCTATCCGCAAGCTGACTACTTTCGTTCTGCGTTGGCGGCAGCGACATCAATCAAACCCCAACCCTTCCTCGAACAAGGATATAAAGGAAAAGAGCTTGGAGGAATGATCGAAAAAGCACGTATTGAGGCAATTTCTCTCGTTGAAAAGCCAGATATATAGACGCCCCTATTCCCTGAATCTATAATCCGCCCATTCATTTATTCTGGAGTTTGTTATGCGAAATGCAGTTATCGTAGCGGCGGGGCGCAGCGCCATCGCTTCATTCGGTGGTTCTCTTTCTTCCTTGAGTGCCGTTGAGATTGGAACACAAGTTGTTTCTGGTTTACTAGAAAAGACCGGCATTAACACCGATCAAGTGGATGAAGTAATTTTAGGACAAGTACTCACCGCCGGCTGCGGACAAAACCCAGCAAGACAAACAGCAATTAAGGCTGGATTATCAGTGCAAACACCTGCGCTCACCATTAACAAGGTGTGTGGATCCGGTTTAAAGGCAGTACAAATGGCAGTACAAGCCATTCAGCTTGGTGACGCAGACATTATTATCGCCGGCGGGCAAGAGAGCATGAGCAATGCTCCACATGCACTTCCAAATAGCCGCAACGGACAGCGTATGGGGCCTTGGAATATGGTCGACACGATGATTACCGATGGCTTATGGGATGCTTTCAACGATTATCACATGGGCATTACCGCGGAAAACATTGCAGAAAAATATGAAATCGATCGAGAGGCGCAAGATGCCTTTGCTCTAGGCTCACAGAACAAAGCAGAACAAGCACAAGCAGATGGCAAATTTAGTGATGAAATTATTGCCATTAGCATTCCTCAGCGCCGCGGCGACCCTATCATATTTGATAAAGACGAAAACATTCGACTAGGTGCAACAATAGAAAGCATCGCTAAAATGCGTCCGGCATTTAAAAGAGATGGCACCGTCACAGCTGCGAATGCCTCATCACTCAATGACGGCGCAGCGGCAGTCATTGTATGTAGCGAAGAGAAAGCCAAAGAACTAAACCTACCCGTTTTAGCCACAGTAAAAGCTTACGCTAATGCCGGAGTACAACCTGAAATAATGGGTACAGGCCCAATTCCTGCCAGTCAGCGTTGCCTTGAGAAAGCAGGCTGGACAATCAACGACCTTGATCTCATAGAAGCAAACGAAGCATTTGCAGTACAAGCCTTGTCCGTCAACCAAGGCATGGGATGGGACGAAACTAAGGTTAACGTCAATGGTGGAGCGATAGCTCTAGGCCACCCTATCGGCGCATCAGGTTGTCGCGTTCTTGTCACATTACTCCATGAAATGATCAAACAAGACGCAAACAAAGGTTTAGCAACATTGTGTATCGGTGGTGGCATGGGTGTTTCGTTAGCGGTTGAGCGCAACTAATGTTCAATATCGTTTTATATGAGCCCGAAATTCCACCAAACACAGGGAATGTTATTCGGTTGGCAGCCAACACAGGCTGCCGATTGCATCTCATAGAACCACTTGGTTTCGATCTCGATACGAAAAAATTGCGTCGTGCGGGGTTAGATTACCACGAATTTGCGGATGTCTTGACCTACGCCTCATATCAAGAATTCGAGGCTAAACATGCTGGTGCAAGAATCTTTGGCATGACAACAAAAGGAAGTCGCCCACACACGGAAATTTCTTACCAAGAAAACGACTTCTTTTTGTTTGGCCCTGAAACTCGTGGATTACCTAGTGATGTTCGAGAGGGACTAGGAACGGACTTTTGTATTCGAATTCCAATGTTGGAAGGAAGTCGCAGCTTAAACCTGTCTAATTCAGTTGCGATTGTCGTGTATGAAGCCTGGCGTCAGCTTAGCTTTCAGGCTGGAAGTTAGATCTGCATAGATTTTTTCGCTCATAAAAAACCGCTAAACAATAAATGCTTAGCGGTTTTTTATGGATTGCAGTCACGCAGTCTTACTGAACTGTTGATTCAGCTGCTTCAGCGCTTGCTGCTTCTTGCTCCTGCTGCTGTTTCTTTGCCATTGCCTGCGCAAACATCGCGTCAAAATTGATCGGCGCTAACATCACTGGCTGGAAACCACCTTTAACAACGATATTATCAATACTTTCGCGAAGATATGGGAACAACAAGTTAGGGCATACAGCACCTACTGCATGGTGGTACTGAACACCTTCTAAACCGACGATTCTGAAAATACCAGCTTGTTGAACTTCAACAATATACGCCGTCATATCCTCAACCGATACAGTCAAAGTAATCGTGACTGCAACCTCGTGCACTTCCGATTCGATCACTGTGTGCTTGGTATTCAGATCCATTTTTACTTTTGGCTGCCATGCCTTAGTGAAAACAATTGGAGAGTTTGGCGACTCAAAAGAAGCATCTTTTACATATACTTTTTCCATCGCAAAACCAGCTTGCGGTTGTTGATTTGCTTCTTGTTCGGCATTTTCTACTGGAGTTTCGTTTTCAGACATCTTTTTTACCTTAAATCTATATTCTTTTTAGATAGAGCATCGCTCAGTACCTGCATACTAAGCACTGTATCGCTAGATAACGAGTGCACAGCTCTCTTTTTCGGGCCTAAACACATATTTTTTCATATCAAGTAAGCAGAGGATTGAGCTTACCCGCTCGCTCTAGCGCATACAGGTCATCACACCCACCCACATGCGTATTACCAATCCATATTTGTGGCACAGTGTGCTGACGACTCAATCGCATCATTTCTTGACGCAGAGAAGGATCACCATCAACCACTAATTCCTTGTATGACACGCCTTTCTTCTTTAACAAAGACTTGGCTCTCACACAAAATGGACAATAATTTGAGCTGTAAATAACGACGTTTTTAGCCATAACACTGCAATCTCATAAATCTAATATGTGCGGCGATACACTACTTTTTAACAAGTGGCATGTTGCTCGCTTTCCACTCAGCAATGCCACCCTGTAATCGAGCCACATTTTCAAAACCCGCAGCTCTTAAAAGCTTCCCGGCAGCTCCCGAATGTTGCCCCATTTTATCAGCAATAATAATTTGCTTGTCTTTGTAAGTTTCTAGCTCGCTGGTGCGGTCTTTAAAACTTGTGAATGGCACATGGATAGATCCGGTAATACGCCCTTCGTTAAAGTCTTTCTTGTCACGAACATCAACAATAACCGCTTCATCTTTATTCAAAAGTTGTGTAACGGCTAGCGGACTTAAGCTCTGACCAGCCTTTGCTTTTTCGGTCCACCACAACGCGAACAGCAAACCAAAGAAGATACTGACTAGCTCCCAGTGGTTACCGATAAATTCAAACAAACGATCCATTAGCTTTCCCTTTTAAATATTTCGGCGCGCATTATACACAAGCCATCAAGTACGAGACAGAGACTCTCGGGAATAAGTCGCCAAGAAGCAAAAGAAACGGTAAAATCGCGCCCAATTTTGAACTCTTAAACTTTGAGACCGAAGCATTATGGCAAAACGCACCACTGCACTAATCATTCTTGATGGCTGGGGCTACCGAGAGGAGAGCAATTTTAACGCAATTCAAAACGCTAAAACTCCATTTTGGGATGACATGTGGAACTCCAAACCAAGTACTCTGATTGCCACATCAGGCATGGCGGTTGGATTACCTGACGGGCAGATGGGCAATTCCGAGGTTGGCCATATGAATCTGGGTGCAGGACGTATTGTCTACCAAAACTTCACGCGTATTACCAAAGACATTGAAGATCAAGCGTTCTTTGAGAATGAAGCACTATGCACCGCTATCGATAAAGCGGTCAATGCAGACGCAGCCGTTCATTTACTTGGTTTGCTATCGCCAGGCGGGGTTCATAGCCATGAAGACCATATCATTGCGGCAGTTGAGCTCGCTGAGCGCCGCGGAGCCAAGAAGGTGTATGTTCATGCATTTCTTGATGGCCGTGACATGCCCCCACGCAGCGCAGAACCTTCATTAGAAAAATTAGAAAACTTGCTCAGAGAAAAAGGTATCGGTCGCGTTGCCAGCATCGTCGGCCGCTACTATGCAATGGACCGCGACAACCGATGGGATCGAGTTGAGTCGGCATACAACCTGCTTACCCTCACGGAAGGACAATACACAAGTGCTTCCCCTGTAGCGGGCCTACACGAAGCATATGCACGTGATGAGAATGACGAATTCGTCGCGGCTACCGTTATCCAAGCCCCAGATGACGAGCAAGTACAAATCCAAGACAAAGATGCCGTGCTGTTTATGAATTTTAGAGCAGACCGAGCTCGAGAGATCACTCGCGCATTTGTCGAACCAAATTTCGATGGCTTTGAGCGCAAAGCAATTCCTAGTCTATCTGACTTTGTTATGTTGACCGAGTATGCCGCTGACATCAAAACTTCATGCGCTTACCCACCGAGCGCCCTTCCTAATTGCTTGGGCGAATACATGCAAACGCTTGGAAAAACTCAGCTTCGCATTGCCGAGACGGAAAAGTATGCCCACGTTACATTCTTCTTTAGTGGCGGTCGCGAAGCCTTGTTTGATGGAGAGACACGCGAGCTTATCGCAAGCCCCGATGTAGCAACCTATGACCTAAAACCTGAAATGAGCGCCCCAGAAGTCACAGACAAACTTGTTGCTGCCATTAAGTCTGGCGAATACGATTTGGTTGTGTGTAATTACGCTAACGGGGACATGGTCGGCCATACTGGCAAATACAATGCAGCAGTCAAAGCAGCAGAGTGCCTCGATACCTGTCTAAGTAAAGTTAGCGCCGCGCTTGCAGAAGTGAATGGCCAAGCCTTAGTAACGGCAGATCATGGTAATGCAGAGCAAATGACTGATCCGTCTTCTGGTCAAGCCCATACCTCGCACACTACAACACCAGTACCTCTTGTTTATTTGGGTGATCGCGCGCTTTCGCTAAAAGAAGGCGGTAAGCTAAGCGATGTTGCCCCAACACTGTTAGAGTTGATGGATCTCGAAATTCCTGATGAAATGACAGGATCAAGTCTAATCAAATAAAAACCACACGATAACAAGATGCGTTTTATTGTTACGCATCTTGTTATTACTTGGATATAAAAGGCGAGAAATACAATAGTGGTTGCTCTTTTATCTGAATCCTGCCGGCATAACATGCTTATCGCAGTGTTTCTCGCCATGACACTTTGCCTAACTGCTTTATCTTTCAGTGCATCAGCAGCATCTCAAGAAGAATCTGAAGAAAAACTCGAGCAGCTGAAATCAAACATATCCACGATCACCAATTGGCTGAACAAAGCAAACAAGAATAAGTCATCGCTCATTCAGCAGCTCAAAGAACAAGAAAAAACAATTTCTCGTACAAACCTGAAAATCAGCAAAAACAAAAAAGAAATCAATAGCTTATTAAAAGAACTAGACGCACTTATAATAGATATCAAAAAACAAAAACAAAATATAAAAGCGCAACAAGGTTTTATTATCGAAGAGTTGCAAGCGCTCTATTTAGAGGGGCGACAACCAAAGTTGAAAGCCCTACTCGACCAAGATGACCCTCAAAGCTCTGCGCGATTTCTCGCTTACTTTGATTATCTGCAAGATGCTCGCAGCGCAACAATCAATCAATATGAAAAAGACGTCCAAGCTTTAGAAGAAAACCAAGCCTTAGTGCTTCGCAAACAAACACAACTGAGTGCGAACCGAAAAACACTTGAAAAGCAGTTAGCCGAGCTCAAAGACCAGACAAACCGAAGAAAAGTCACGCTTTCGCAACTGAATAAAGAAATCAAAACTAAGTCAGGTGAACTTACTTCACTCAAAGAAAGTCAAAAACAACTCGAAGAACTACTTGCTCAAGTTGAGAAAAGCATATCAGAACTAAAACTTCCTGAGGCTTCGACACCGTTTATCAAGCAAAAATCTAAACTTCCTTGGCCAAGCCGTGGTAGAGTCCTAGAGCGTTTTGGGACTCGCCTAGCACAAGGTAAGTTACGATCTAATGGCATACGAATTCAAGCAAAAGAAGATGCTGGAGTAAAATCCGTCCATTACGGACGTGTCGTATTCTCAGACTGGTTAAGAGGCTTCGGCCTGCTCATTATTTTAGATCACGGCGATAACTATCTAAGCCTTTATGGAAACAATAAGAGCTTGCATCGAAGCGTAGGTGACTGGGTTAACCCAGGCGAAGTTATCGCGCATGCAGGCAATAGCGGTGGTCGAGAGCGCCCTAGTTTATACTTCGAAATACGAAAGAACGGTAAGCCGCAAGATCCACGTAAGTGGCTAAGCAAATAACATCAGGAAGTCAGGAATGAATTTGAATTTACTCAGAGCTTTAATAATCACGATTACAGCATAC
>NZ_LWFH01001688.1:0-1137 GCF_001635725.1 Oleiphilus sp. HI0066 | reverse complement strand
TTTGATCTCTTTAATCATGTTCGGCACATCTTTCTTCAAGTGTCGGCCTGTCGCGAAAAATAAGGGGAGAACCTGTATTTGCTCGTATCCCTCGCTCGCAGCGTGTGCACAAACGTCTTGCAGGCTAGGCTCGCTTAGCTCCATAAAGGCTAAGTCGGCTTGATCAAATTGCTCGCGCAATGTTTTTGTCATATCAAAAAAGGCGTCGGACCAACTCGTATTACTGCTTCCGTGAGCCAAAAGAATAATTTTTGTCTTCATGTATTTTCCTGAAAGTAGTTCTGCTCGACGCTACGGATGAATCGTCATGTCCGATTAGTTTCATGAGTTATATTGGGTATTCCGTGCGCGATGAACCATCAACTCTGGTATCTGAACACAGTATTCTATATTTTGAATACCCGCAGAGGCTAGGCATAGATTAAAATGCTCGCGCTACAACAAATGTTTTAGGAATTGGTTATGAGTTTCAAGGGTACAAACGAATACGTCGCTACTAGTGATCTTCAAATGGCTGTTAATTCGGCGATTACATTGCAAAAACCTCTACTAATTAAAGGTGAGCCTGGCACGGGTAAGACCATGCTTGCTGAGCAGTTAGCAAAATCCCTAGACGCTCGTTTGATTCAGTGGCATATCAAATCAACCACGAAAGCGCAGCAAGGTTTGTACGAGTACGATGCAGTATCTCGCCTACGTGACTCTCAGCTTGGTGTCGATAAAGTACACGACATTTCTAACTACATTGTGAAGGGTAAACTGTGGGAAGCATTCGAGGCAGAAGAGCGTGTCATTCTGTTGATCGATGAAATCGACAAAGCTGATATTGAGTTTCCAAATGACCTCTTACTTGAGATCGACAAAATGGAGTTTTATGTTTACGAAACACAAGAGCGAATCGTTGCTAAAAATCGCCCAATTGTTCTCATCACGAGTAATAACGAAAAAGAACTGCCTGATGCATTCTTGCGCCGCTGCTTCTTTCACTATATTGATTTCCCTGATGCCGAAACCATGCAGAAAATCGTTGAAGTGCATTATCCAGACATCAAAAAAGAGCTTCTTAGAGATGCTTTAGACGTGTTCTTCGACGTGCGTAAGGTACCAGGCCTTAAGAAGAAACCATCTACTAGTGAA
>NZ_LWFH01001687.1:0-1279 GCF_001635725.1 Oleiphilus sp. HI0066 | reverse complement strand
ATAAGGGGACAAAGAATTTGCATAAGAAAAACTCACGAAACTAAATAAAGAGCAAATAAGAATAAATCTAAACATACGCATTACTTCGGAATTTGAAACACATAGGTTTTACGTGCTTTAAAAGGCGTATAGGTACCACCGATTTCCATACGCTGAAACTTCGATCGACGTAGCGACCGCGCGACAGCCTTTTCAAACACGCCTTCTGGCGTCGCTTCAACGAAGGTAATTGAGTCTTCTCTCACTTTACCATCAGCCCCAACGACAAACTCTGCTGTCACAGAGCCTTCTATTTTCTTACGCAAGGCGCGCGAAGGATATTGCGGAGCGATGTCTTTTGTCGCGACTAGATTCGATTGAAACGGAATATCAACGGACACGGAGTTCGCATTGGGCGCCTCCATACTAATACCAGAGAGATTAAGCGACATATCGACGTTTACGTTCAGCGTAATTTTAGGCACGGCGATATCTATAGGCGTTGGCTCGATGGCCAAGTCATTTTTAGGCATTGGCCGATTAAGCATTGGCTCAACGGGAGGCTGCTCTATCAATTCAGGCTCGTCTGGTTTGGCGCGTTCTCGCAGTTGAAGGTCACTATCTTGCTCAACAAACAAAAAGCTCAAATCGACAGACTGAGCCGCCACTTGCTCTTGCTTAAAATCTGGCGACGAAACACCCGACAAAATACTAAAAATGATGGTTGAGGCGACTAATGCCAAAGGCATCAAGAACGCATAACGCGCATAACGACTTTCGAGGGACAATACCGACACGGACGCTGCCACCTACTTCGACTTCGTTGCGACGGTATACGGCACACCGGCCTGACGGATTTGGTCGATCAAAGCAACTAAGCTACCTGTGCTTGACGCCTCATCCGCTTGCACAACCACACTGACATCAGCTTGTTCGGTTTTCATACGCTCAAGCGCTGGACGGATCATACGCACATCCACCACCTTGCGGTCTAACCAAATTTCCTCACGATCCGACAAGGCAATCAAAACAGCGGTTTTAGTTTGCGTATCACTAGTGGACGCAACAGGGCGCTTGATCTCGATACCCGATTCACGAACGAAAGAGGTAGAAACAATAAAAAAGATCAGCATGATAAACACGATGTCGAGCATCGGTGTCATATTCACTTCTGCCTCTTCTTGCTGCTCTCCAATGAGTATTCGTTGATGCATTCTGTATTCCTAATTTAAACGGCATGTTAGCCATTCACTGAAAGTGCTTGTTTTTGCTTCTGCAAAAAACGGGTCTCAGCGGTAAC
>NZ_LWFH01001686.1:0-560 GCF_001635725.1 Oleiphilus sp. HI0066 | reverse complement strand
GTTTTGCCTGTCGTGCAAGTCGAGTTTAATCTCGTCGACGAGTTTAAAGAATCAGATAGAGGAACCGGTGGATTTGGTTCAACGGGTACAAAATAAGAGACACATTAAGTCGGGATGGATTCATGTTGAGGCTCAAGAAAAAGCACGCGCTGGTGAAAACTGAGAAGCGAGAAAAAGGTAAGGCAACAAGCAAAGGGAAGAGCAAGGTTGCAGATGATAATCAAGGCAAGTCCATCGCGGCCTGGAGCTTTCAGCCCGCAGCGATAGCTTTCATAAGTGTTATCGCGTTGGCTCTACTTATCGAACTTTACTTTGTGCAAAGTGTTGAGAAAGATCAGCAAAACGATATCAATCAAAATTACGCAAGTCTTGTTCAGAGCGACTTGAATTTTATGATTCAAGAACGTTTATATGCCTTAAAATCTGTCGCGACCAATAATGTATTGATGAATGGTTTCTCTAGCGACAAAACAAGTCATCAATTAATGAAGGCAAGTTTTAGTGACTTAGTAGGTCTTTATGTCATTCCAGAATCACAGCTTGGGCAAGCGCGTACTATT
>NZ_LWFH01001685.1:0-1270 GCF_001635725.1 Oleiphilus sp. HI0066 | reverse complement strand
GCTGGGAAGATGAAGACTTAGGAGAAGTGAGACCCGATCTTTTTATTCCCATTGCTGAACAAACTGGATTGATATTCCATCTCGATCGCTGGGTATTAAGGACCGCATCAAAGCAAGTCAAAATCTGGCGCGACAAATTCGATCGACCCTTCAATTTATCCGTAAACTTCAGCCCAACGAACTTCCATCATCGTGAGATGATGCCTTGGATTCATAACGATCTCGCCCAAGAAAGCGGGCTTGAGTGGGTCGAATTAGAAGTAACCGAACGTCTGGTTCTTAATTACGATGACAACGTAATACAAGGTTTGGAGGAACTACTGAAACTTGGTATCAGCTTCAGTATTGATGACTTTGGGACAGGCTACTCATCACTCGGTTACATCAAAAAGTTCAGTCATATTTTGTCGAAGATCAAAATTGATCGCTTATTCGTGCACGAAATCATCAATCACAGCTCTGACCGCGCATTAGTGCAAAGTATCGTGACGCTTGCTAAAAGCTTGAATATAGAAGTATTAGCAGAAGGGGTAGAGTCTCGTCGCCAAGAAGACGTACTTATTCAATTAGGCTGCGACTACGCCCAAGGATTTATTTATGAAAAACCCTTGGGCGTTGATGATATTCCCGAGTTTTTAGATACATGGCTGAAAACACCACGTGTCGTTCGTAGCTATTAATCGGTCGATACAATAATTTCGGGGAAGTTTCCTTTAGCATCTTGCGTTTGTTTCGAGATTTCGGCCCCAACTTTTCGCGCAATGTCTTTATATAGCAGAGCGACTTCACTATCTGGTTCTGCTGTCACTGTCGGAGCACCAGCATCCATATGTGCACGAATGGTTTGATGCAGAGGCATTTCACCCAACACAGTTGTGTCATAAGCTTCCGCAATGCGTCGACCACCACCTTCACCAAATAATGGTTCATGATGACCACACGCACTGCAAATATGCATACTCATATTTTCAATAACGCCAAAGACTGGAATGTTCACTTTGCGGAACATTTCGATTCCTTTTTTACAATCTAACAACGCTATATCTTGAGGCGTCGTTACGACAATCGATCCTGTCACGGGTACTTTTTGCGCCAAGGTCAACTGGATGTCACCCGTTCCAGGTGGCATATCAATGATCAGGTAATCTAAATCGTTCCAACGTGTTTGCGTTAATAATTGCATCAGCGCGCCACTTACCATTGGTCCTCGCCATACAACTGGAGTTTTATCTGTCACAAGGTAAGCCATGGACATCGACTGAATACCATG
>NZ_LWFH01001684.1:0-1078 GCF_001635725.1 Oleiphilus sp. HI0066 | reverse complement strand
ACGTGCTTTTTGCGCAAATCCTTCAGGAAACTTTTCCCATCGCGCAACGACTTGCATGGTGATGAACAAAAATGGCTCTTCGTATATACCGCCATTTGGTTCCAAGCCTTTATGCATTTCAAATGGCTCGTATACGATTGCGGGAGCAGCGGTAAGGTCGACACTTCCGTTATTGAACTTTAAGATCGAATTGAAAATGGTTGAGCTAACTGGCGTGATGCCGTGTTTCTTTGATAAATAAGCAGACTCAGGTATGTCATCTAGTACTGCCATTCTTTTACCAGCGAAGTCACCAGGAAGGAGAATTGTTCTGTCGCGTGTAAACATGAAAATTGCGCCAGCTGGACCGATCGCAAAAATCTCATACTCACCATTACGCATAAGTTTGGAAGCTTTCTTTGAAGAAAGAGATTTAAGGACAATGCCCATAGCTTCGTAACTTGGGATTGCTCCAATCGCACCGAGACTTCCTGTTAAGGAGTTAAACTCCCGAGCACGAAAGCCCAGCATATTTACTGCGTCACAGCGCCCTAATTTGAATTCTTCAATCGCAATGCGCTCGTCCTCATAGACCACATAACTGAGGTCAACGCCCCAGTTCGCGGCATGAATCTTAGCTTCGGCCATGATCTGGCCGACAGGGCCCGCTTTGCCGATAGGATCCCAAACACAGGCGAGAATAGGGATTAAGTTTGTGGCTTTTCCGCCTACCGTTTGATTAGCCGTAAGGGCAGTACTGGTGAGCGAGATACTTATGAAAATGAGAGTAAGGACTGCTTTCTTAAAAATCATATTGATGGCACTTTTTATTTTGATCAGGTGAAGTGTACTGAGCGTAGGAAGCGGTGTCGTGGATTGCCGCACAAAACCTGAAAAACATCCCTAAATCTGTACTGCTTATACTGCCTTAAAGGTGTATTGATACTCTACGCCTATTCATTGCTAGGATAATGTTTTATTCGGCCAAGCAAGGAGAGGTATTTTGATGAACATCGATATTTATCAAGTAGATGCATTTACTGATACGATTTTTAAAGGAAATCCTGCTGCAGTCATTCCTTTAGATGCGCCTATCGAA
>NZ_LWFH01001683.1:0-1024 GCF_001635725.1 Oleiphilus sp. HI0066 | reverse complement strand
GCTCGTTCGTAGTAGCTATCATTATCGAATGCTTGAGGAATGGCTTTTGCAAGCCGGCTAATCATAGCCTCCATGTCTTTTTTCAGTTGCGCGCCAAACCCAACAGGCAACTTTAAAATCTTAGGGCTACGAGGCTCATCAAAATTTACGACATAACACCAATCTGATACATGATTCTTGGGCGTCAACTTGTTCTTGAGATAACGCAGAATCATTGTACGCTTGCCCAAACCAGTGCGGCCAATCGCATAAATATTGTAGCCGCTACCAGGCATCGCCATTGCAAAACGAACTGCTTCTTGCGCCCGTTCCTGGCCAACTATATCTTCAAGTGGTTCAAGTGTTTTGGTTGAAGAGGCAGCTATATTAGCTGTTGCGCACTCTGCGTATACGTCAGTGTAAGAAAGCTTTTTCAAGACAGAACCTTACTCACAAGGTGAGAGTCGTTTTAGCGAAGGAATCTACACTCTGCAATAATTTGCATCAACGCGCAAAAGCCTAGCGCACATTATTAAAGAACATTAAGTAATTGACGATATATTAACCACAGAGTCTTGTTAGAGATTTGGTTATGCATATTGAACGATTCACACCTCAAATCAGAAAAACGCTAGTCAAAGCGCGAGAGCGTGTTGCGCTCATAAAAAACGACGCGAATCCTAATCAAGATCACCAAGACAGACGTAAAACAAAAGACCGTCGGAATAAAAACCTTCCCATAAATTTTAGAGATCGTCGGGAAGGAAAAGACAGACGTAAACAAGATCAAAAGGCTGCCATTCAAGACCACGAATCAAACCTTGGTCAAAATATCGATATAAGCGTTTAATCGTTGGTATGTCAGGCGTAATCGGTTAACCTAAACAGTCATGTTATGCGAGTTTTAAGTCAAAGTAGATCGTACGGATGCAATCAAACAGGCTAATCAATTGGGCTGAAAAACGAATTAAACTACGGCACAAAGCGCCGGGCCTTCGTTGTAAGCTTTCTCATACAGGTATTTCTGGCTGGTTCAAGCCAACGA
>NZ_LWFH01001682.1:0-543 GCF_001635725.1 Oleiphilus sp. HI0066 | reverse complement strand
AAGCTAGGCACCAGCTCCGTAACTTATGGAATTGCTATTTTCCGCGAAAAAGAAAATCAAGCAGCCGCAAATGGCCAATTCATCCACGTCTTTGTCGATAGAGAAAGCGGCAAGCCTGTCCCGATCCAAGACAAAATACGCACTGCGCTAGAGGCTATTCTAGTAACTCGAATGGCAAAGTTCGTCTAAGCAAACTCAACTTCATGAAAGTGAGGGTTTTCATCCAGAGCCCTCATGCGTTTCACAGTGTCTAAAATTACAAGGTTTTCTTGCGTTTCCATACGCAACTTCACGCATTCATTTCGGTGCTGATCATAAGCGGTATCGACCACAACGCCCTCCACCACTTCTGCATCCTTGAGAAACAACTGAACGCGTAATTTATAAGTACAAGCAATTTCAATGTAATCGTATTGTTGGCAGGAAATCATTGAGACTCTCCATAAACTACTATCAACTTGATTTTATCCATTCTCAGCCAATCGCTGAAAGAACACCCCGGTAAATGCATCAGCAGGAAAAAAGGTTTCAACCTTAATCTCT
>NZ_LWFH01001681.1:0-617 GCF_001635725.1 Oleiphilus sp. HI0066 | reverse complement strand
AGTTCAGTTATTTTTCTGCAAGCATGTAAGACTGTTGTATGGTCACGCCCACCAAAGGCATCCCCTATTTCGGGTAAACTATGTTCCGTTAACTCCTTAGCTAAGGCCATAGCGACTTGTCTCGGCCGCGCAATAGACCTTGTTCTTCTGGGAGAAAGAAGATCGGCTACTTTTATTTTGTAGTACTCAGCAACCGTTCTTTGGATATTATCGATACTTACCTGCCGATCATGAACAGATAATAGGTCTTTCAAACATTCCTGTGCGAAAGTCGGCGTGATGTCTTGACGTGTAAAACTTGCGTTCGCCGCTACCAATCTAAGAGCGCCCTCTAACTCTCTTACATTCGATCGAACACGTCGAGCAATAAAGAAAGCAGCATCTTCACGTAACACAACACGTTCTTGTTCTGCCTTACGCATTAATATCGCTACTCGCGTTTCTAATTCAGGAGATTCTAATTTCGTCGACAAACCCCAACCAAATCGAGAAGTTAGACGCTCTTCCATATTCTCAATTTCTTTAGGATAACGATCACTCGTCAATATGACTTGTTTATCCCCATCAAGTAAGGCATTAAACGTATGAAAAAACTCTTCCTGTGAACGCTCTTTTTT
>NZ_LWFH01001680.1:0-1528 GCF_001635725.1 Oleiphilus sp. HI0066 | reverse complement strand
CAAAATGGAATGAATCGTTTTGCGACGCGCGACCAATCATTAGTTTACGGCGTATTCACGCATTCAGAGGCGCAAGAATATGAGCGAGCTTGGTTAGAAAGCATGCTTGATAGTAGCGTCTTGAGCGAAGAACAAATCCAAGCACTTCTGCATGCGGAAGTAGACTCCGTCTATGCCCAAGGTCGCATGGTCTGCAGCTGTTATAAGGTGGGTGAAAAAGAGATCATCCGAGCCATACAAGATGACGGCTGTGATAGCGTTGAAGCTTTGGGGTCGCAATTAAAGTGCGGCACAAATTGTGGGTCGTGTAAGTCTGAACTCAAACAAATTCTTAAGCAAAATCTTGTTCCAGAAGGTGAACGCATTACCTTAGAGGAGTTTTCATGATTACTGCTGCAACAAATTTATTAGCTCTATTTAGGCGCTCTTCAAATAATGATGGAGAGGTTAAGGACACAGGGTTTATAAATCGGGTTAAAACTCAAATACAAGCTCGTTCTAAACGAGGTTGTGTAACGATTATTGGTGCGGGGCCAGGTGATGTAGAGTTGCTCACCCTTAAGGCTTATCGCGCGCTACAAAATTCAGATGTCATTTTGTTCGACGCACTCGTGTCCGATGAGGTGGTGGCGCTGTTTCCTAAACAAGTACAACGCATTTATGTTGGTAAGCGCTATGCCCAACATAGCATGTCTCAAGAGGGTATTTCGGCGTTGATGCTAAAACTGGCACTTGAAGGAAAACAGGTAGTACGAGTAAAAGGCGGCGATCCCGCGATTTTTGCTCGTGTTGGTGAGGAGTGTCAGGTACTTCAACAATCTGGAGTTCCAGTTTGTGTTGTTCCTGGAGTCACAGCCGCATCGGGCGCGTCTTCTTATGCTGGTATTCCCTTAACACATCGCAGTTGTGCACAATCGGTTCGGTTTGTGACGGCACACATGAAAAGTGCTGAGACAGAACCCAATTGGGCATCATTGAGTGAAGGAGTATCAGGGCAATCGAAAAACGGAGAAACCTTAGTATTTTATATGGGGCTTCGTCGAATCGACTTAATTGCTCAGAGGCTTATTGAGCATGGGGTTTCTGCTTCGTTGCCTGTGGCAGTGATCGAAAACGCGACAACCCCTATGCAAAAGATCTGCATAGCCACGCTTTCTGATATCGTAGAGAAAGTTCGAGATCAAAAAATCTCTGGTCCTGCGATTACGATTGTTGGTGAAGTGGTGAACTTGCGTTATCCAGTGGAAAGAGAAGCTGCTGCTGTTGCGACCGCCTAACTTTGTTACACTATATTGGTGTGCGATTGTATGTGTACAAGTTTGACCGCATCAAAAATCAATCACTTAGCGTGCATTTAATGCATGGTCTATTTTTTGCTGCCTGTTATGCACGTGAGCGAGCATCAAGACTCGTAGCGAGTAAGTTGTCCGTGAAAAGAGTCCCAAGGTATGTCCTCAGAATTAAGTATTCTACTTATTGACGAAGACTTAGATCGTGCTAGTGAGGTGGTATCCGCCTTAGAAAAATC
>NZ_LWFH01001679.1:0-1750 GCF_001635725.1 Oleiphilus sp. HI0066 | reverse complement strand
GCATTAGAGCAAGAGTACGCCCATATTGGTGTTGAGTTACGTGCTTGTGCGAAAGCTCAAAAAATTCTTAATTCTTGCGTAGCTGCGACTGAAGAAGATTGGGAAACCGAATATCTGGCGCCGATCTTATCAATTAAGATCGTTGAGGATATGGATGAGGCGATTGCTCATATTAACAAGTATGGCTCTCATCATACCGACTCCATCGTGACCGAAAACTATACGCGTGGTCGTGAGTTTATTACGCGTGTCGATTCAAGCTCGGTCATGATCAATGCATCAACTCGTTTTGCAGATGGCTTTGAGTACGGTTTGGGTGCTGAGATCGGTATTTCTACGGACAAGATTCATGCTCGTGGCCCAGTTGGTCTAGAGGGCCTAACTTCTGAAAAGTATGTCGTCTTGGGTGATGGGCATATTCGTACATAAGTTATGAATATTTTGTTCGGCGGGAGTTTTGATCCTGTTCATAATGGGCATCTGCGCGTAGCGACCGAGCTTTCAGAGTTGTTCGATGGCGCGCAGGTTTCTTTGATACCGTGTCGGGATCCCGTCCACAAGCCGCGGGCAAATATCGATGCTGAAAGTCGATATAGAATGCTTGTAGCCGCAACTGAAGAATCTCCCAGCCTGGTTGTTTCTCGTATCGAGCTTGATGCAGAGTCAGACAGCTATACGATCAACACTTTGCAAGCTTTAAACTCTAATGAAGGGTTGATATTGGCGGTAGGAACAGACTCTGCGTTGAATATGCCTACTTGGCATCATGCAGAAGTATATAAAGATCTATGTAACGTCGTCGTGTTAGAGCGTCCCGATTACAGTAATGCGCAAATTGAAAACAACCTGAAAAGTTTGGGTTTTTCAATTGTTAGCTCGCCTGATGCGCTAAGATCTGCTAAAACCGGGTTAGCATTGATTGCGCGCGTAACGCAGTTGCAAATCTCTAGCTCAGATATTCGGCAAAGAGTTGCCGAAAACAAAAGCATTCGTTATTTGGTGCCTGATGCAGTGCAAGGCATTATTTGCGATAATGATTTTTATCAAATTTGAACCATTTTTTTGAGGCCAGTCCTTCCCTTTATGCAAGCAGATTCCATTAAAAACGTCGTTGTCGGCGCACTTGAAGATTTAAAAGCTGACAATATCAATATTTTGAACGTCAAAAAACGTACTAGCGTGACCGATTATATGGTGGTTGCCTCTGGTACTTCCTCTCGGCATGTTAAGTCTCTCGCTGACAACGTGCTAACCGAAGCTAAAGAGCAAGGTGTAAAGTCTGTAGGTGTTGAGGGTGATGCTAGCTCTGACTGGATTTTAGTGGACCTTGGTTCTGTCGTTGTTCACGTCATGCTCCCAGCAACGCGCACGTTCTATGACCTTGAGCGTTTTTGGGAAGGTGATGGCTCTGAAGGCGTAATGCCTTCGCCCGATGCGCGCTAAGATTTAGTCCAATGAAAGTTAAAGTTATCGCGGTTGGCACGAAAATGCCTAAGTGGGTAAATGAAGGAACCTCAGAATTTACTAAACGATTGCCGCGAGACTTTAAGATTGAATTTATAGAGATCCCTTTAGGTAATCGAAGTAAAGGGGCTGATCTAAATAGAGCTATACAATCCGAGAGTAAAGCAATTTTAGACTCCTTGTCAGATCGAGATTGGGTTGTTGCGCTTGAGGTAAAAGGCAAGGCTTGGAGTACTGAAGATCTTGCTGATCAAGTGACCAACTGGCGGATGCGTGGCGATAATGT
>NZ_LWFH01001678.1:0-6163 GCF_001635725.1 Oleiphilus sp. HI0066 | reverse complement strand
GACAATCAGCAAAGCTTGGTTGAAGAGCCTGTCGAAGCAATGATTGAAGCTGCGCCTATGCCATCTGAGATCAACTCAACTGTTGATACGCAAGCGAACGAGAGTCAAAAAAAAACACCTAAGTTCGATGACTCTCAAGACTTAGATAGCATGAGCTGGCCGCGTCAGGCCATTAGACTTGGTTTGACAGGCATGACTCAAAACCTACTTATGAATATGGTGAAGCGTATTCATGGTGAGGTTATGGAATTAGCTGTCGAAACTGGGCATTTTAGAATTTTAAACGACACGCATAAGAAGAAAATCGTGCAAGCATTGAAGGATGCGCTTGCTTGGAATGGTGCGATTGAGTTCAAGGATGGTGTCGATGCAGGACAAGAAACGCCAGCAATGTGGCGTGAACGAATGCGTGAAGAGCAACTTATAGAGGCGAAGCAAAAATTGCACGCCGATGAAAACGTAAAACAGTTAATCGCTGAGTTTGATGGCCGTCTTATCGAAGATAGCGTCGTAGCGCTCGGCACCATTGAATAGGAGAAGAGTATGTTCGGTGGAAAAAATATGAATGACATAATGAAGCAAGCTCAAAAAATGCAGGAGCAGCTTCAGAAGCAGCAAGAAGACATGGCTAACGCAGAAGTGGTTGGCGAGTCAGGCGCTGGTATGGTCAAAGTTACAATGAATGGTCGCCATGATGTTAAGAATGTGGAACTAGACCCGGGTGTGATGACCGAAGACAAAGAGTTTTTAGAAGACTTGTTGGCTGCTGCGGTTAATGATGCTGTGCGTAAAATTGAAGAGAAGAATCAGCAAGCAATGTCTGGTTTAGCTTCAGGAATGGGAATGCCACCAGGATTTAAGATGCCTTTCTAGGCGGAAAATATACGATGAAGTTTGGTGTAACCATTGATGAATTGATCGACGCACTGCGCGTTTTGCCTGGCGTCGGTCAGAAGTCTGCACAGCGCATGGCGCTCGACTTATTAGAACGCAAACGTGATGGCGGAGTGCGCTTATCGAAAGCCTTGTCAGAGGCGATGCACAAAGTGCAGCGCTGTGAAAAGTGTCGGAACTTTACAGAGCAAGATGTCTGTGAAATTTGTCGTGATACGCGTCGAGATGACAGCCTGCTTTGTGTTGTTGAGTCGCCAAGTGATTTACTTGCGATAGAACAATCACAGCAATATGCCGGAAAGTATTTTGTTTTAGGAGGCAGTTTGTCGCCAATTGATGGGCGAGGTCCAGAAGAAATTGGTATCGGACAATTCGTTTCTTATCTTGACCAAATTCAGGTCTCTGAAGTGATTCTTGCGACGAACCCAACCGTAGAGGGAGAGGCGACAGCGCACTATATTTCTGAAATTCTGAAAAACAGAGGTATTCTAGCGACACGTCTAGCGCATGGGATTCCGCTTGGTGGCGAATTAGGTTTTGTGGATGGCGGTACGCTTGGCCACGCATTTTCTGGAAGGAAGCCGCTTAGCGATGGTTGATGAAACGCAGTTGCGCGCCCTTGAAGAAATAGATTTTACATGGGTGGATAGCGATACAAAGCTCAATGAGTGTGTTGAGTCTTGGTTGCAAGAGCCTTATATCATTCTTGATACTGAATTTGAGCGTAGCACTACTTTTTACGCGAAACCTGGCCTCATTCAAATTGCGGCATCGGGGTTAACCTATCTTATTGATCCTCTAAGTTTGACGAGTTTGAAACCTCTCGCTGCAGTGCTTGAAAGTGATGAAGTGGTCATCGTTCTGCACTCTATGAGCGAGGATATTGATCTGCTCTCTTATGCCTGTGATTGTCATATCTCTAATGTGTTTGACACGCAAATAGCGAATGCATTTTTAGGCAATGGCTCCTCGGTAGGGTATCAACGTCTGGTGGAAGCCGAGCTTGATATCGCACTTGATAAAGGCGAGACACGTTCTGATTGGTTGAAAAGACCCTTAAGTTCAAAACAGCTTCAGTATGCAGCTGCCGACGTGTATTACTTGGAAACTATCTACAAGAATCTGTTAGAGAGGCTTATTAAAAGCCCTTGGCAGTCTGCTGTAGAGGAAGATTGCGCGCGTCAGGTCGAGTCGATTGAATCGGCAGTGGCGGATCCACAAAACGCATATTTAAAGCTGAGAGGGGCGTGGGATTTACCTTTAACAAAGCAAGCTCTTTTGCAAAAGCTAGTGTGCTGGCGTGATGAAATGGCTGTTGGTAAGAATCTTCCTAAAAGTTGGGTGTTCGGAGACGCTAGTCTGATTGAGATGGCGCGTACCCGTCCGACTGCGCAAAATTCTCTGTTTTCCTTGCCCAAAGTGAAGCCAAAGTCGGTGAAGCGTTTTGGTCTCGATGCAATTGCTTTGATTTCTAACGAGCAAGAAGTTGTTCCTGAAGGGTTTACGCCAATAGCGAAACCCATTAAAGGAAAAGAACTAGAGTTTTATAAGAAGATTAAATCGCTTGTAGCAAAGCAAGCCGCGACGGCAAATATAGACCCAGCCTTGATTGCGGGCAGAAAACAGATGGAGGCATGGGTGATTCACTATTGGCGTGATCAAAATCCAGATCTCCCTGATCTTATTAATGGCTGGCGTTCTGACTTAATAGGTCAGCCACTTACCGAATTGGCTGCAACAGTGCTATAAGTTCTGTTTAGTTTTCTATTTATCTACGATTGATGACGAGTAATTGAATGACTTCTTATACAAATGCGACAAAACGTTTTTGCTCTGTTTATAAAAGCAGCAAGCGTGCTGAAATGTATTTATATGTTGATCGTTCACAGGATGTGAGTAAGTTGCCAGAAGCTTTGATGCAAGCTTTTGGTACGCCAACTAAAGTTTTGGATTTGATTTTGACGCCTGAAAAAGAACTGGCGAGAGCTGACGCGTCAACGGTATTAGAGGCGATTGCGGAAAAAGAATTTTATTTGCAAATGCCGCCAGTTGACTCCGAATCTGCGGAAAATTTGGCGATGGCTCCGCGCGACTCCTTAAATGGCTAATTCGGATTTAACACAGCCTTTTTGGGAGCGAAAAACGCTCGCTCAAATGACGTCTAGCGAGTGGGAAAGCTTGTGTGACGGCTGTGCTAAGTGTTGCTTATATAAGCTTCAAGATGATGAGACAGACGAAGTGTTTTATACCTCTGTCGCGTGTCGAAAGTTGGATCTTGAAACTTGTCGGTGTACTGTCTATCGAGATAGGTTAAAGCATGTTCCAGAATGTTTGGATCTGATTCAGGAAGACTTGGACGCGCTTGATTGGCTGCCGAGTTCATGTGCATATCGTATGGTATCAGAAGGTCGTGGTTTGGCGTCTTGGCACCCTCTAGTAAGTGGTGATGCTGATTCGGTGCATAAAAAAGGGATGTCAGCGCTTGGTCGAGTGGTGTCGGAAGATACTGTTGCGGAAGAAGAGCTTGAACTGTACATCATTGAAGAATTCTCTACGGAAAAATAGTGTTGATTGATTTACCTTCTTACATCGTAGCCTGGCTTGTTTATTTGCTCTCAAGTGTTGGCTTGCTGATTGTTGTTTGGCGTATGACACGAAATTGGACATGGCGTCGCACGCGTCGCGTTACTCGAATTGTTATCGCAGTAACCCTTTTAACGCCCATGAATATCATCGCAAATGGTTTATGGCTTGCGCCGGCCTTTTTAGTTGCTGCCTATGCGCTGGCTCAAAATCAATTGGATATTGTTCAACAATCGTTTTCGGTCATGGGGGCGGCGGTTGGTTTTATGGTGCTGATGGTGCTGTTAGAGTCTGTCGCGCGACGCTTATTAGGTATGAGGTACGGTGAATGATTCGTCCGGGAATTTATGAGCATTACAAAGGCCAACGCTACGAAGTCATTGGTTTGGCTCGACACTCAGAAACAGAAGAAGAGCTTGTTGTATACCGAGCTTTATATGGGGAGCATGGATTATGGGTGCGACCTTATGCAATGTTTGCTGAGGATGTCGAGTTAGACGGAGTGCGTCGACCTCGCTTTCAATACCTTACTCAAAAGTAATTGTAATCTGCTCATAAAAGTCTGAATACTTAAGCCTTTACTTGTGCTTACGCGTTGTTCTTATAGTATTTTCTGCTATACCTAAGGTTATTTCCTGAATTTTATTTTTGACTCCGCGAGGAGTAGTTAGGGTGGCTTTAATGGTTTTTTTGCGTCTGCGAAAAGTGCGTCAATACGTAGCAGTGGCGTTTTCCAGTCTCTTAATTCTTTCTTCGGGGTATGCGTTTGCTGACTCAAACGTGCAACCGGATGTTCGATTAATTATCGATATATCTGGCAGTATGAAGAAAAATGATCCGAAAAATCTTCGTGTTCCTGCCGTCAACTTGCTAACTGAATTGGTTCCTGAGGGGAGTCAGGTAGGTGTTTGGACCTTTGGTCAGTGGGTCAACAATCTCGTGAAATACCAGGCTGTGGATGCTGATTGGCGTGCCATGGCAAAAACGAAAGCTAATGAAATCAACTCTGTTGCACTGCATACAAATATAGGAAAAGCGCTTGAGACCGCATCAGCGGATCTGGAGGCAGATAGCAGCAATACTCACTTTATTCTTCTGACCGATGGTATGGTCGACATTGACAAAGATCCTGCAAAAAATACAGCAGAACGTGAGCGTATTCTGGGCGAAGTGCTTAATCGAATTGCC
Organism: Oleiphilus sp. HI0066; assembly: GCF_001635725.1. Classification (NCBI taxonomy): domain Bacteria; kingdom Pseudomonadati; phylum Pseudomonadota; class Gammaproteobacteria; order Oceanospirillales; family Oleiphilaceae; genus Oleiphilus; species Oleiphilus sp. HI0066. The sequence goes on along the minus strand of NZ_LWFH01001678.1, from coordinate 1,498 downwards.
GAGTCTGGCGCAAAAATTCATGCAGTCGCGTTATCTAGTAATGCGGATAAAACACTCATGGATAAGCTGGCTGTAAAAACAGGCGGCCAGTCGGCCTTAGCTGAAACCTCTGACGATCTTAATCGTGTCTTTTTGCAGGCCTTTGATAAAGCGGTTCCACAAGAGCAAGTGCCAATTGAAGGGAATGCTTTTGTTATAGATTCGAGTATTGAAGAATTTACTGCTTTGGTCTTTACCAACTCTAGCTCTAAGCAGGTTCGCTTAATTGCGCCTGGTATGGAAGAGTTTGACGCTAATAGTTCGAGTGAAGAGGTGCGTTGGTACAAGGACTCGGGTTACGAATTGATAACAGTCACGCAGCCTGATGAGGGAGAGTGGGTGATTGATGCGGACGTTGGTCCGGATAGCCGTGTCACGATTGTGAGCAATTTGCAGATGGATGTCCCGACATTGCCAAGTAACGTATTTGCAGGCGATGTATTGGATGTTAATGCCAGCTTCTTCGATGAGGGTGAATTAATCACCGATAGCGACTTTCTGTCCATCTTAGAGGTCGATTTAAGTGTTACTGATGAAGTAGGGCAATCAGGCAGTCGAGCCATGAAACTCGGTTCTGACAGTGTGTTTAGAGATCAAATCTCTAAATTGAAAAACGAAGGTACTTACATTGTCGCTGTTGATGTTGATGGAAAAACATTTAAGCGTCGGTTTGAACAAACAGTGACCTTGCGTCCTCCATTTGATTTTGAATTGTCTGTGGTTGGGGGTGACCAGCCAATGCATAGGCTAGTAGTCAGCGCTTTATCGACTGATATATTGCTGGAGGAGACTAGTGTGTTTGCGAAGGTGAAATCTCCCGATGGTAATAGCTTAATCAAAGCTGTCGAACGAATTGGAGATGAAGCGCGCTGGGCGATCAATATCATGCCCGAAGCGGGTGATGGCGTTTATAAGTTGGCGGTGAAAGTGAAGGGCGTCAATGAAGCTGGGGAACCTGTTAATTTAAAACCTAAAGTATTCGAAGTGGCTTTCCCTATTCCAATGGGCGAAGCAAATAAAATCATCGCAGTTGAAGAAGAAGCTGTCGAGCCGGTTGAAGGGCTTGATGAGCCAGGCGAGACTGTCGAACCTGAGCAGAACATTGCGCCAGACTTGAGTGAAGAAGCAACTAAAATGGCTGATTTTACGCATGGTATGGAGGATGAAAAAAGTAATGAAATGCTTTGGGTGGCTATTGCAGCGGGTGTCGCATCGATTGTCGCATTACTCGGTACCTTGATTTACTTCGTGCGTAAGAAAAAAGCAGCGCAAGAGCCGGAAGAAGAAATTATCTCTGATGAAGTGATGGACGAGTTAACCGACACTTCTGCAGAAGAATTGTCATTTGAGCCAGAACCAGAGCTAGAACCAGAGCCAGAGCCAGAACCAGAGACAGAACCAGAGCCAGAACCAGAGCCAGAACCAGAGCCAGAACCGGAGCCAGAACCNGAGCCAGAAC
>NZ_LWFH01001677.1:0-744 GCF_001635725.1 Oleiphilus sp. HI0066 | reverse complement strand
TTTCTCAATAAGTTTTGAAAACAGTAAACCGATTTCGAACAAAAGCCACATTGGAAGGGCTAGCAATGTTTGAGAAATAACGTCAGGTGGAGTCAGAAGCATACCCACAACAAAACAGCCAACAACGAGGTAAGGGCGCTTCTCTGAAAGGCTGGCTGTGCTTGTCGCCCCCACTGACACGAGAATAATAATCGCAATCGGGATTTCAAAAGCAAAGCCGAACGCGAAAAACATCTTCATGACGAAGTCGAGATAGCGACTGATGTCAGTCATCACCGCAACACCTTCTGGTCCTGCAGAGGTAAAAAATCCAAATACCAATGGGAATACGACAAAGTAGGCAAAGGCCATTCCTAGATAAAACAGCAGCACGCTTGAGAATAATAAAGGCATTGCTAGGCGCTTTTCTTTATCGAACAGAGCGGGAGAGATAAATCCCCAAATCTGGAAAAGCACATAAGGCATTGCGATAAAGATCGATGCGAAGAAAGTAAGCTTGAAAGGGGTTAGAAAAGGCGAGGCAACTTCTGTTGCTATCATGGTTGTGCCTTCAGGCATCAGCGCACGAAGTGGCTCGGATAATAATTGATAAAGATCGTTCGCAAAATAATAGAGAGATAGAAATACCACTATGACCGCGATCACGGCTTTAAGCATACGATTTCTTAGCTCAATTAAGTGAGCCATTAAAGGTTGAGCCTGATCGTTTTCAGGCGCGCTTGAATCGTTGTCGCTCATACTTCT
>NZ_LWFH01001676.1:0-553 GCF_001635725.1 Oleiphilus sp. HI0066 | reverse complement strand
CTGGCTTTGCTTCTATATCCACAGCTCTTAACGCTTCAACAGCAACAGCCGAATATTCATCTAAATCTCACAGCGGCTCCAAACCACCTAATATTGAGCGACATTAAGAACGAGCATGTCGATCAGGGAATCGTGACAGACATCCCTAACGAAAGTTTTTTTGAATTCGAAAAGCTAGGCCAAGAGGAGCTGTGCTTGGTACTCCCCAAAAAAACAAACATCAAGCAAAGCTGGAAGCAACTGCTCTTAGACTCCGGACTAATATCTCACCCAGATGCAGAACATTATTTGTCGCTGTATTTTCGAAAATGTGAAGAGCCAGAACTAAAGCAATTGGACATCGCTAAAATCCCCGTCGTCGGATCAATCAACCAAATCAGCCAAATCCTAGAACCCTTAACTCGCGGTATTGGCTTCACAGTGCTGCCTAAAAGCGCCATCGACAGTTTTCATAGCCCAGAATTACTGCAAGTTTTAAAGCCGAAACAAGCCGTGAAGGAAAACCTATATTTGATTAGAAAGAAAAATAGAGAGTTACCTAAAAGATGTGATG